>CAZXQV010000069.1:0-6109 GCA_964643195.1 uncultured bacterium
CAACAAGACGTTTTTGAATTGAACCCACACCAATAATCGCAACTTCTGGATAGCGGATGATCGGCACACCGATCAGCGCTCCCGTCATGCCGAAATTGGTCAGCGTGATCGTCCCCTCTTGCACATCATCATGCGCAAGCTTATGCTCCCTTGCTCTTAATGAAAGATCTGCGACAGCTTTGGCTAAACTCACAATGTTGCGCTCTTGGCAGTTCTTGACAACTGGAACAATCAGCCCCTTCTCAACATTCACCGCCATACCCATATTGATATAACGCTTCATTACAATCGTATCATTCTCAAGAGAAGCATTCAGCAACGGGAACTTCTGCAGCGCACGTGTCAATGCTTGGATGATAAAACTCGTGATGGTCAATTTGACACCATGTGCCTCAAAAAACTTATCCCGGCTTTCTTTAATCAAACGCATCACTTCTGTCACATCTGCTTCAGCGACAAGAGAAGCATGCGGCGCTTCATAGAAAGAACGCACCATGTTCTCAGCAATCGCCTTGCGCATCGAACTCATCTGCACACGCTCAATCCCGCTGCTTGGCATCACCGGCTTTGGAGATTCACGTTGTGTTGCCAAAAAATTTTCTACATCTTTTTTGGTGATCCGGCCAGATTCTCCACTTCCTTTGATCTGACGCAGTGTTTCAATCTCAAGCCCCTCCACTTGCGCAAGACGCAATACGGCAGGACTAAAACTCTCCTCTTTCAAGGGACAGGGAGCTTGCAAAGGCTCTTCAACCAGCGCTTCATCGTCTAAGGCAATCAAAACCAGTGGAGCGCCAATCTCAATCTCTTCATCTTCTTGGACAAGAATTTTTTGAACTTTTCCTGCAACTGGAGAGGGGATCTCTGAATTGACTTTGTCTGTCGAAACCTCGAGTAAAGCTTGGTCAAGTTTTACATGATCGCCGACTTTAACGAGCAAGCTGACCACCGTAGCCCCCATAATACTCTCACCAAGCTTCGGAAGCTTCACCTCAAAATTTTTCATGATGCACTCTCCTGCGGTTTACCGCCATGCTCGTAGCTCACATATTCTCCGCTATTGTAGCATGCGATGTCAAGTTCCCCCTCGCTCTTAGCAACATAGACACTAACAACCGCATCACCCAAAACATTGACGACTGTGCCGATGATATCTCGAACGCGGTCAATCCCTGCTACAATCGCTATGCCCTCTAAGGGAAGGCCAACGGAGCTAAGAACGATCGAGAGCGTCACAATGCCTCCACCGGGGATGCCCGCACAACCAACTGCAGAGAGTGTCGCTGTCACCACAATCAAAAGAAGACTTTGTATTCCAAGTTCAATGCCATAGGCTTGCGCTATAAAGACAGCTGCAATCGCTTGAAAGATTGCTGTTCCATTCATATTGACTGTAGAACCAAGAGGCAAGACAAAGCTTGCGATGTTTTTTGATACGCCCAAATTCTCTTCAACACAGTGGAGGGTTGCAGGCAGCGTAGCTGAACTACTTGTAGTGGATGCAGCCAGTGTGATGGCATCGGTCATACCCTTGAAGAAAGGGGCTGGACGGACCTTTGCCATAAAAACTAAGATCGCACCAAAGACGACAATCAGTTGGAAAAAACAGACAAAATAGTGTGCTAGCAACAATTTTAAAAGAGGCACTAAGACAGCCATCCCAAAAGTTCCTGCCACCCATGCCATGATGGCAAAGATGCCATAAGGCGCAAGCGACATCACCATCCCTGTGATTTCAAACATCACCTCTGACAGAGACTCTAAAAGTTTGCCAAGCGGCTTGCCCTTCTCACCAGCAAAGTTGATTCCCAATCCTAAAAAGATCGAAAAAACAATGACTTGTAAAATATGGCCTTCCGCTATTGAACCTACAGGATTCGAAGGCACAAGATTGAGGAAAAGTGTGAGAATTTCGGGTGTACCATCGATATTGAAAGAGGTATTATCGTAGTCAAGCCCGATCCCCATGCCTGGATTGACAATTTTGGCAGCAATCAGGGCAAAAATGATCGCTAATGCCGTAGTCCCGATGTAAAGAGCAAACGTTTTAGCTCCTACCCGCCCTAATTTACGTATATCATTGATTGAGGTAATACCCACTGTCATTGAACTAAAGACAAGTAAGACAACGACCATGTTGAGCAAGCCCAAAAAAACTGCGCCTAGCGGCTTGAGGTAGGAGGCCTTCTCTTTGAGAAAGATCCCTGCAACTGTACCTAGAAGCAGGCCTAGAAGCATCTTCTTCCAAAGTTTCATATCATCATTCCTATTTTTGCTAAGGCGTTTTGCCAACAATCTGCATTTTCATCTACAACAAGGCTCCTTTTGACCCAAACGATCGGTAGGCTACTCTCTTTTAGCTTCACTCGATCTTTTTCTGTACAGACCAGATACCTAGCCCGACTTGCTACCTGTAGATGGGCTAACTGAGCTTCTTCCACAATCGTGTGATCAGGAAGAAAGAGTTTTCCCCCGATCTCAGCTCCCAAATCTGTAACCGTTTTTACAAAACGCTCCGGATTGCCAATTCCACAGAAAAGTGCGACCCTTATCCCGCGCAATGTTTCAATCTTTTCTCCCATTAGGGTGAAAACGCCCTCTACTTGACCCCTCATCCGCACCGCAGAAGGAGGTAATGTCTCCTTTCCTCCTGTCACAATCACGAGATTGGCCTCTTTCAGCCTTTTTGGATCATCACGCAACAATCCTTTGGGAAGAAAATAGTCTTTTCCCAAAGGATTGTTGCCATCCACGACGACCACTTCAAAATCACGATGGAGATTTCTATGCTGCATCCCATCGTCGAGAAGCAAAATATCAGCACCCTTCCCAATCGCTAACCGAGCTGCTGTCACACGATCTGGTCCAACAACCACAATCACATTTTTCAATCGGCTCGCTAGCATACGTGGTTCATCACCACACTTTTCCGCTCCATGATGCGACTGCACCACAAAGGGTTTTGTTATCTTAACACCATAACCTCGGCTAATAATAGCCACGCGTCCTGGTAGAGCCTCTGCCAATGCAGCTACAACGTCGCTTTTCCCTGTGCCGCCCACAACAATGTTGCCAACACTCACAACTGGAACCGAGACTTTGACGCCTCCTCGCTTTTTGTAGAAGTGATTGCGACTTTTCACAACCGCTCCATAACCCCAAGCGAAGGGAGTCATAGCTACGCGATATAAAGAGGGTATCACTCCCCTCTTTCCTCGTAAGATCGCTTCAAGCGCGACCTCGAGCTTGTGCAAGTGCTTCATGTAGGACACCTTCTCCTTCAAACAGGAGATCCTCCATCATCTCAATAATGATGTGAATCGCCGCCATGTGCGCTTCCTGAATCCGATCTGAATACTTGAATCCCTCAATGAGCAATTCTAAGTCTGCCACACCCTTCAATTTGCCCCCTCCTTTTCCAAGAAAGGCAACCGTTTTCAATCCCCGCTCTTTGGCCCGCTCAAAAGCAAGGACAAGATTCCGGCTGTTACCACTGGTCGTAAGACCAACAAAAACATCGCCCTCCTGCCCAAGCGCTTCGATGCTGCGCGAAAAAACAGTCTCAAAACCTACATCATTCCCTACGCAAGTGATGTGTCCTGGCTCTGAGAGGCAGATGGCGGGAAGTGCAGGCCGATCTTCACGGAAGTAGCCGGTAAGCTCTTCTGCGAAATGAGCGGCATCACACAAACTGCCCCCATTTCCTGCAACAATCAACTTCTTCCCCAATCGAAAGCAATCAGCCAAAAGCTCTGCGACATCTTCAATAAAAGTAAGAGCTGGCTCCTCTTGAAGTTGCCTGAGAGCTTTGACTCCATCCTCTACCGCCGCATCTATTCTTTTTTTCATTATCGGTTACTCGCTTCAAAAAATCGGGAGAAAAAAAAGTTATACCGTACAACCATTTAAAATTCAAGCGTAGGAGTGAGAATACTATAGTGGATGGAGTTAAAAACTGCAGATTTCGGCATAATATTAAAAATATTGACCGACTTAGGATCGGTCAATCACGGGGCTTTCTCACAATCCAAATCTGGAGTTTTTAACTGAATTAGCTATTCACGGTTTCGCAGCATTTTTTATTGTCTAATTGTCGTTTAAAATTTTCATCTACCTCATGGCTGACTGTCAGGAGAAGGTAGGCGATATAGAGAGGGATTGGAATGAGGGAGACACAACTTAAGACTCCTCTGCCTGCCGATGTAAAGGCGATCTTGTTAATCATATTAGTGATAGCAGGTATCGCAAGCATGACAGCCAAAGCGCCAGCAAAAGCTGGCAGTGCAAATTTATAGGCACAGTTTTTTTCAACAGTTAGGCGGTAAAACAGCGAGGCTGTAAAGCAGATAACCATACCTGGCACTTTTGGAATACCAGGGATGAACATGAAACCCACCATCATAGCAGCACGAAAAAGATGGTTAACGATAAGAGCCGCTTTATAGAGCGCTGGATGCTTTCCAAAAAATTTTGCGAAGCAATCGGTGGGCCGAGTCAATACGTTCCACTTATCTATAAAATTATTGAAATTTTCAATAGAGCCCATTGATTTCTCCCAATTAAATTTTTATTAAGACTGCTAAATTTTTTTATACTTGTCAATTTTTTTGTCATCTCCTTGATTGGATTCAATTATATGATTAGACTGTCGGTACTATGGATACCACATTCCACTCGATCGCATACTTCGCCCAAAATGAAAGTTCGGGTCATTTCTACCACTATCACAAGTGTGTCCAAGAGGCTTTAAAGCCCCACCTCGCTCACGTATCGGTCTATGTTCCTAAAAATTCCCATTTTGTCGATCCGCCCCAGCATTGGGAAAAGTGGTTTAGTCCTTTTTTCAATAAAAGCAACAGAAAGAAGTTTTGGAAAGATTGTGTGCGCCTTTTCCGCCAAAAGTCAGATGGCAAACGCATATTTTTTATCGAATTTTTTGGACGCAGAGACTTTTTTCTCTACTCAATGGCTGCATTTCTTTTTGCCAAAAAAAATGATACTCTTTGGGTGCTCTACCGCGATGATCTAACCATTCGCAATAAAAAAGATCTACGTATGATCCGCTTCTGCTCGAAGCTTTTGAAAAAAAAGTGTAATTTAAAACCACTCACTGATAACGAACTTCTTGCAGATTACTACTCTCCATGGTTTGGCAAAAGACCTACTGTTCTCCCGATTCTTACAGCCAAGCATTCTCCTTTCAAGGTTTCTAAGAAAAAGAAATTGGTATGCTCATGGTTAGGCAATCCTCGTTCTGACAAAGGCTCGGTTGAAATCGCCCATTTAGTAGAAATTGAAGATCCCACTTCTTCAAAGATTGAGCTGAATGTTTCTGGAGCCACCTTTTTTCCTCCTATAAAAAATCAAGTCGATTTGCAGCTGCGCCGCGTCTCTCTCATGGAGGATGAATATTTTGAAGCACTCGCACGCAGCGATGTGATGCTTCTGCCTTACTGCCCTCGGCTCTATAAACAAAGGACCTCAGGAGTCTTTGTGGAAGCGATTTTGATGGGAAAAGTTCCTGTTGTGAAAGCAGGAAGCTGGCTTGCTCATGAACTTAGCCGTTTCGATCTGGATGAACTGATTGTCGATTGGAATGCTCCTGATTTCTTCTCTAACCTTTTCGAGATTGTATCGAACAGGAACATCATTACAAAACTAAAGAAAATGCAGGAAGCTTACCTTGCCTTCCATGGGCAAGATAACTTTGCAAAAAGCTTGGAGAAAATCCTTCAATCATAGATTGGATCTCCTGATCTGGCAAAAATCTATAGATTCATTTTCTTTTGAAATGGCTCTCACTTCAATCTCTTCATCGATGTCAACCATCCAGAAAAAATGCTCTTTACCCTTTAATGTCGCAAAATGGGGATTGAAGTAGCCCTGAATCGGTAAGTGCTGTTGAATGGGTCCAAAGCCCCCATCTCCAAGATAAACGGTACCATCCATCTCTCGAGTCCTCTTTAATGCCTGGTCATGGTGCTCAAAGGCGATATTCAAATGATGCTTTTTAAAAAGAGGCAACCAATATTGACGCCCTTTGTTCGAAGATTGTGAGTAGATTTTGCCAGACCTATTCAATAACTGCATCCCCTTCAAAGTGAATTTG
>CAZXQV010000070.1:0-6037 GCA_964643195.1 uncultured bacterium
TTTTTGCCTGTGCTCTTTTTCGGAGAGATCCATTCCTCCATGCGTTGAATCACACAACCTGACTTATTAAGCCAAAGTGAACAGTCGCTGATCGAATGATGAAAGCTCCAAGTTTGCGCAGACTTCTCACCTTTAGATGGTTGCATTTGAATAGGGATTTCAAGAGGGGAGAGGTAGCGGTTGATGCGACGGTATTGAAGTTTCTGCTTTTCATCGACTTCCCAATGTGTTTGGCGGGGAATGCGGAAGGCGGGGTGGTTGAGAACAAAGGTGAAGTTTCCACCTTTTTTTAGATGTTTTGCCGCATTTTCGATGGCCAGCTCAGCGCGCGGCACGTTTTGGAGACAGAGAATCGCTGTAACATGGGTGAATTGTCCAAGTGAGAGAGGTTCGCAAATATCTGCAACTGTGAAGTTCCCGCCTCTTTTTTTTGCTTGAGCAATCAGATCTTGGCTTAAGTCGACACCATGATAGGAGACTCCTTGTGGAAGTGCTTCGATTAGAACACCTTGGCCGCAGCCAAGATCAAGGAGTGCATCACCCTTTTTGATCATAAGGAGGGGAAGGAGTTTGGGCCAGATCACCTCTTGGTGATAAAGATGGCCTTGTTTCCCAACAAGCTGTCCATACCAGTCGCTTACCTCACCCCAATCACTTCTTTCGGAATTCTTTGAGAAGGTTTTGGAATTGGGTTTGGACCTCTCTGAATGCATCGGCTCGATCTCCTAAATTGTCAAAGAGAGCAGCTCCACGTATCTCAAGCTCTGTAAAAAATTGGGCTGCTCTGCTGAATAGTAATTCGTATTGGGTTTTGAGTTCTAGTTGGGCGTTGACGAGACTTTTTAGCTCAGGCAGTTGGCTTTCAGCAGCTAAAACTTCAGCATGTAATTTAGCAAAGGCATCACATGCCTTGCGGTATTCCTCAGGTTGGAGAGGTTCCAACGCCTTGACAAGAGCATTACGAACCGCAGTCAGCTCTCCTCTTTCTCCTTGGAATTCTGTAAGCAATTGACGAAGAGTCTCTAGATTGCCTTCTCCCGTGTTTAAGTGAGCTGCCATCTGATCGAGAGCTTTCTTCATGGCATCGATTTGCTCTCGTAAGTCACGGTTTGCCTCTTCGCTTCTCGTTAGCTGCTCTGCTTGGCTTGCTAACTGTTCATCGCGTTCCTGTATTTGCATGGCATTCTTTGCAGTATCTGCAAGGTGAGTGGCTCGTAGATCTTCGACTAATTTTTTATGTTCGTTGAGTTGTCTTTGATTCTCACTATTAGCTGTTTCAAGCCTTTCTACATTACCTCTGAGCTGCTGATTAGATTGTTGTATTTCCTCAGAGCTTTGATGGAGCGTTTGCAGGTCTTTGTATTGGTAGCCAAGGTAGATGAAGTAAAGTGAGGCTGCTCCACCAAACCCAAAGGGGATGCAGAGATAAGGATTCTTTTTGATCAAACAATAGGCGATGCCAACCACGCAGGCTGCAAGAGCGACAACTCCGGGCGCCATGCGCCATGCTGGACAAACCTCACGCCCTTTTAAAACTCCAGTTGCTAATTCAGATGCTTTATTGCCAAAACAGCAAGGGAGGCAACTCAAACACTCAGTCATGGGTACTCCTATGAATCTCTTCTCTGATTTCCGTCAACACTTCTAACTGCCAGTGAGGCTTCCTTAGAGCATAAAGAGTGACTGGTATGAGACAGCTGATCAGAATGCCCCCTACAATCAACACTTCATAAGAGGGGATGCTTTGAATCGCATATTGGAAAGTAGGAGGCAGGAAACTGACTAGAAGGGCAAATGTACTCGCGAAGATGCCGAGACTGCAAATGATCCAGACTCCAGTCTTCCCACCAGGGATCGCATAAGCTCTTACCACATTCGGTTTGCGGTAGCGCAACACGATCGCTGAGATTAAAAGGATCACGTACATAATCAAATACATTTGCGCAGAAAGAGCGCTCAGAATCCAGTAGGAAACGCTGACATTGTGTAAAAAAAGGAAGAGAAAAGCAGTGATCGTCACAATGATTGCCTGAAAGAGCATCAAGTTGACTGGCGCCTGATGCTTATTGAGTTTATGGAAGATCGGGGGAAGGCAGCCATGCTCGGTTGTAACAAAAAGGCCTTTGACTCCAGCAATCGCCCAAGCGTTGAGCTCTCCTAATGCACCGATCACTGTAAAAAGCGCAATGATAGGCACCATCCAAGGAAGATGCATTCTTGTGAAGAAACTGCGAAAAGCATCCATCAATCCAGAAACCAGGTTGATGTGATCTTTTGGAATTACGATAGAAATAGCGAGTGAGCCTAGAATCAAAATAGCGAGAGTAAATAGGGCTGCGACTAAAATGGCCCTTGGGTAGTTTTTTTGTGGATTTTTAACTTCGCGAGCGAGGTTAGCATTGGCTTCTAGTCCACTTAGCGCTAAAAACATGCCTGCTAAAAATACGAGATGAGATAGGTGAGAGAAGTTGGGAATAAGATCTCCCCAATGAAGAGGCATGGCAACTGTGCCTCCTGTCACGATCCAGTTAATAGCTAAACCAATTAGAACAGCACCTGGTATAATAGCCCCGATGATGACACAGATTGTGCTGACCATCGCCGAGGTTTTGACGCCGAAAAAGTTAAGGAAGGTGATGCCCCAGAAGCCGATTAAAATGACGCTTAAAAGGTAGACTTTATTTTGTGCCAGAGCTGGATTAAAAACGTAGGCGATGCCTGCGCCGATGAAGGCCAGCATCGCTGGGTACCAGGTCATGTTATGGAACCACTGCATCCAGATGGCGAAAAACCCAAAGCGGTCACCTAAAGCTTCTCGAGCCCAAACATATACACCACCTGCTTTTGGCCAGCCAGAAGCGAGTTCTGCGGAGGCTAGCGCATAGGGAACCATAAAGAAGATCGTAGCGGCGATGTAGAAAAAAATGGCACCAAGTCCGTAACTTGCGGTCAGGGGAAGATTCCGCAGGCTAATGACGACGGCCAAAGAGAGCATCGCTAGCACGAAGACATTTAATTTGCGCTGCGGCTTAGGGAGGTGTCCTTCCATAAAACGGCAGCATAACATTAAAAGATTCTTTGATCAATCTTTTTTCAAAATATAGCCAATTGAGTTGCAAGCTGCACAATTTGGATTGTGCGAAAGCTCAACAATTGAACCGCTTGGGATCATGAGCAAAATTATCAATCCCAACTGATCAAGCTATAATTTAGCGTTAAGCAATGTCGATTTCTGGGGCGAGATAAACATCCTGGACTAGATTTAAAATCTTAATACCCTCCTTCAAAGGCTTTTGGAAAGCCTTGCGGCCTAAAATCAAGCCACAGCCTCCAGCTCTTTTATTGATCACCGCAGTTCTAACACCCTGAGCAAAGTCATCCTTTCCTGATTCTCCACCTGAGTTGATCAAAGGTACTCTGCCATAGTAACTATTTGCCACTTGATAACGGCAAAGGTCGATAGGATGATCGGAGCAAAGTTCTGTATAAGCTAAAGGAGAGGTCTTGCCAAACTTCAGCTCCTTAAAACCGCCATTGCATGTTGGCAACTTTTGCTTCACAATATCGGCGCCCAAAGTAGCTCCTAAATGGTTAGCTTGTCCAGTGAGATCGGCAGCATTGTGGAAATCTTCCTTTCCCGTTTTGAAGGCGGGATTACGGAGATAACACCAGAGGATCGTCGCCATTCCCAAATCGTGAGCATGCGCAAAAGCGCGGCTCACTTCCTGAATCTGGCGATTGCTCTCAGCAGAACCAAAGTAAATCGTAGCTCCTACAGCAACAGCGCCCATATCACAAGCCTCTTTGACAGAAGCAAAAAAGACCTGATCAAAAGTGTTCGGATAGGATAGAAGCTGATTGTGATTGAGTTTTAAAATGAAGGGGAGTTTGTGAGCATAACGTCTTGAAAGTAGGCTTAGTACTCCGTAAGTTGAGGCTATTGCATTGCAACCTCCTTCAATCGCCAATTTAACGATGTTTTCAGAATCAAAATAATCTGGATTGGGCGCAAAAGAGGCTGCAGCAGAGTGTTCAATTCCTTGATCGACTGGCAAAATAGAGAGATAGCCTGTATCAGCTAAGCGACCATGAGAAAAAAGACGCTGTAGATTACCCATCACTCGATTGTTACGGTCAGAAGGTGTTAAAATGCGATCGACCCAATCTCTCCCAGGTTTGTGTAAGCGATCCTTGGAGATTTTCATGCATTGATGTGACAAAAGAGAAGAAGCTTCCTCTCCCAAGAATTTTTCAATTTCTGAAGTGGTAGTGGTAACCATAAGAGCTCGTCCTTTTTGTTTTGTTTCGATTTTCCACAATGATTATTTTTTGTACAAACAATTTTGGAAGTGATAGATTGCTTTCACATGACGAGCTACATGCACGATTTTTCCCACTTAAGACCCTCTTTTCAATTTTCGCAAGATAAAGGCTTAAAGTGGCTTATGGATGCTCACGTACATGCTGAGAAAAAACGGGATCCAAGCCTTTTGGTCCCGGAGTTTCGAAAGAAACTCCAAGAGCGAGTGGATCGCGTCGCTTGCAAGATGGAGCACATCCAGAGTCGAGGTTATTCGATTCCAGACATTGCCCATGATGAATGGGAGAGTATGAGTTTTTTTGGGGATGAAACTGCGCCTCACGGTTCTGGTTTTGGAATCCGGAATCGACTCTTCGAAAAAAGAGCGAGCGAAATCTTTGAAAAATTCTATGAAGATAGAAGGGCTCCTGCAGATTTAATTCATGTCACCTGCACGGGTTATTTCTCTCCAAGCCCTGGTCAGAAGATGGTTGCAAAAAGGGGATGGAGGACTCGGGTGACGCACGCCTACCATATGGGCTGTTTCGCTGCAATTCCTGCTATGCGGATCGCTCAAGGTTTTTTGGCTGCAGGGAGAAAAAACGTAGATGTTGTTCACACAGAGATGTGCTCTCTACACTTTAACCCCGCTCTTCATGATGATGATCAGCTTGTTAGTCAAAGTCTTTTTGCTGATGGTTTCATTCGTTACGAGATGAGTTGCGAACCACGTGGATTTCGCTTGCTCGATGTTCAAGAAGAGTTATTACCCGATACTACGGATCAAATGACTTGGGGTTGTGAAGATTGGGGCTTAAAAATGACTCTCGCTCGCGAAGTGCCTTACTACTTTCAAAAGATAGTCTCTTCTTTTGTAGAAAAATTGGGAAAAGCTGATTACTTCGCTATTCACCCTGGTGGCCCCAAAATCATTGACCGCTTGCAAAAAAAGTTGCAACTTTCAGATGGTCAAGTCGTTCATAGCAGGCAAGTATTGCGGCAATATGGCAATATGTCTTCCGCGACTTTACCTCATATTTTAGAACTAATGGATAAAGATCTTAGGTCGGGAGATCGTGTGATTGGACTTGCTTTTGGACCAGGGCTAACGATCGTTGGTATACTTTTGGAAAAGGTGTGATCATGTTGCTCTACATTCCGTTTTTGATCCAGATTCTCGTGATTGGATTCGACGAGTTTTATTTCCACTGGAAGCGGGGATTACCTCGCTGGGAAAGAATAGGTCATCCGCTGGACACTCTGACCATCATAGCCGTTTTTGCCTACACTCTGATTTTTTCATTTAGCGGCAAGGCTCTGACACTCTATATAATCCTCGCAACGCTCTCCGCTATTTTTGTCACAAAAGATGAGTTCGTTCATAAAGAGTGTTGTCCGGCCGAAGAGCAGTGGTTACACGCCCTTCTTTTTTTAAACCACCCCCTAGTTCTGATTTCGACTGCCTTTCTTTGGTCTAAAGGCGAGAACTTCTTTTTAGGAACGCAAATCGTGGCTGCTAGCCTCTTTTGCTTTTATCAACTCATTTACTGGAATTTTGTATGGAAAGAACAGCGATAAACAAGAGCTTTTATGACGAACTGCAAGAGGGGTGGTATGATAGCTGCGGCCATCCTATAGCCCTTCTCCGGATGGAAAATCAAGCGCGCACGCCTTGGGTGCTTTCTAAAATCTCGAAAAAAAGCAGCGTAACAACAATCTGTTTGTACAAGCAAAGGA
>CAZXQV010000071.1:0-5970 GCA_964643195.1 uncultured bacterium
CGTTATAAAGAAGAATTGGCTACAGCTGCCTAAGCTCCACTTTCAATTACACCCCATGTTGTCGAAAGCCTTGCGACAATCTAGTGAAATGGATAAAATGGCTCGCCATGGAAAAAATACACTTCACAAGTTTGGGTTGTCCTCGTAATCTTGTAGACAGCGAGGTAATGCTAGGCATCCTTCTTCAGGCTGGTTATGAGATCACCGCCGATTTAAACCACGCTGACTATCTCGTTGTCAACACCTGCGCCTTCCTCGAGTCCTCCCGTCAAGAGTCGAAAGATACCATTCAAGAACTTTTGGATTCGAAGAAAAAGTTGGCAAAGCTCATCGTCACAGGCTGCATGGTCACCAAACACCGTAACGAAATCGAAGAGCTCTTTCCAGGCGTTCACTATTTGTTGGGCTCTGGAGATGTCCAAGGAATTTTGAAAGCTGTCCAGTCTGATCGCAAAGGTCAGGAGGTAGGCACAGTCCGCAGCTACCTCGAACAGGGTGAGGTGCCACGCATGCTTTCTACCCCAAGTCACTACGCCTATTTGAAGATCGCCGAGGGCTGCCGCAAAGCATGCGCTTACTGTATCATCCCGCGGATCAAAGGTCCCTTGCGTAGTAAAAGCGAAGAACAGATTATTAAAGAATTTAATGCTCTTATTTCTCAAGGTGTTAAAGAAATTATCTTGATCGCTCAGGATTTGGGCGATTATGGCAAAGATGGAAAGGGTAATCTAGCTGATTTGCTTAGAAAAATTTTAACGATTAAAGGCGACTACTGGATTCGCATGCTCTATCTTTATCCCGATGAAATCGATGATGAATTGATTTCACTGATCCAGCAAGATAAGCGGATTTGCCCTTATTTAGATATGCCGATTCAGCACATCAATGATGAGATTTTGAAAAAGATGAAGAGGCATACCGATGGAGCTCAAATTAAATCTGTTATCACTCGTTTGCGTGAAAAAATTCCTAATATTCATATTCGGACAAGTTTGATTGTGGGCTTTCCTTCGGAAACCGAAGAGCAATTTGAAGAGCTTTTGCAGTTTGTGCAGGACTATCCTCTTAATCATATAGGCATTTTCAAATATTCTCGTGAAGAGGGAACTGTAGCTGGCCGTATGGAGGAGCAGATATCTGATGAGGTTAAAGAGGAGCGTCAGCAAAGGCTAGCTGCTCTCCAGCAGGAAATGTCTGAAAAACTTAATGAAAATTTGATTGGGCAGAAGATGCAAGTGGTTGTTGAGGCTTATCACAAAGAGAGCGAGCTTCTTCTTGTGGGTCGGCATCAAGGTCAGTGCCCAGAAATCGATGGACAGGTCATTTTGAATGATTGGCGCCTTGTCGATTCTTTTGGTGAGCGTTATGAAGTAGAAATCACCGACGTTGCAGGCTATGATTTGATCGGTCGTGTGACAAAGAAACTTTATAATCCGCTTAAACTTTTCTGATATAACAATTTGTGTTATAATATCTGTCTTATGGCAGTGAATGCGCAAATGAGATTTGAAAAGGCGATGAGTGTATCGATTAACAACTACTCGCCCAAAGCTACACGTGCTTTGGATCTGGCTGGCAAGGTCGCAGTTTTTATAGCGGGCTGCACCTTTTTTGGGCTGATCTTTACCTCTAACTTTGTCAAGCTCCCCAAGTGGGCGATCTATGGCGTGGGTCTTACAGTTCCTCTAGTAATCGGTGTCGCTGGGTCTGTGTTAAAAGGGAAAGCAAAAGAGCGCCAAGAGAGGCAGCATGCTAGGGAAGACGCTCTTCAGATGACTCTGGGTCCGACGATCGATCTGGTTGGTGAGAGTCGCCTAAGTAATGATTTTCGTTTTCGCACTTGCAAGTTGCAAATCGATTCAGGACAACAGCCGCCACCCAGCACTCAAGAGCTTCGGAAAGTTGCCGACAATTATCATTTAGATGTCCCTGTTCCGACAGCTGCTCAAATTCTACATGGTCTAAATGATCCGATTGACTGGCAAGCACACTCTCGTAAAAATAAAAAATCGAACCTAAATCGAGAGAAATATCAAACATATCTAGCAAATCGGATGCAAGAGTTAAGAAAGGGGCGTGGACCTCTTTTCAAGGTGGCTAAAACAAAACCTGGTGAGCCTGAGTTTTGGGAGATGTATCTCCCTCTTGAAATTCAAGAGATGCTGAAACAATGGCGTGTGCTTTGCGATTATTGGAATTTGCACTCCGTTCTGCCCTTCAAAAGAGCTGTAGAGCTTTTTGAAAAGTTGCCTAAGGGTCTTACAAAGCCGGCTTCTTTAACTGATTCATGCGCAGGTCATGCATCTTTTTACTCTCAATGGTCTCAAGAGTTTTATGCAGCTCTTGTAGATATGGAGAAAGAGTATAACAAGCGTCTAGAGGACTACATAAAACGTCGTTATGAGCGGCTAGAACTTGCCTATCGAGAACTCGCAAATATTGCCTCAGATGAGCATTCTTCAGAAAAACGCATAGCCAAAATGCGCAGTGAGTTAAAAAGTTTGGAGATAGATTTTAAAGTAGAGTCCTGGCGTCATTTATTGACTCAGATCTTGTCTCTGCAAGAAGAGTCTGTACGTCTCATACGCTTGAGAAGTTTGCTTCGGGATCTCAATCCTGAAGCAAATGACCTCGATGATGAAGCACTCATTGCAGCACTAAAGAATCTAGATTTTGAGAAAATAGATGGCGAGAGTCTTGACCGTTGGATGAATCTAGACATGCAAGTGTATGCTGCGCATGTAAAACATCCTGCGTTTAAAGAATGTCATTCGCTCTACAAACCTCTCTGTGTTTTATCAAGGATGTTGGATAGCATAGAAGAGGCTCTTAATAGGGGGGATTCGGATGTTGTACATCGTCTTAATCAATTCGAATTAAGAGAGATGAATATAACTAAGCGTTATCTGAAGAGAGAACTTCCTCTAGAAGTCGATGTGAATGCTGAAGCTTGCGCTTTGGACCAGACAATCGATCAAGTTTTACAAGCGCAGCATCAACTTGTGCAGAACTCACAAAATAGTTGGTCGAAAACCCATTTAGAAAAGGCTCCTAGCAATTTAAGAGCGATGGAAGCTCGCGCAAAGAAGCAGCATTTAGAGCCAAAGCGCTTAGATGACTGCATCGAAGGCGGTTATGATAGCCTAGTGATTGCATATCGAGAATTCGCAGATATTAATTCAGATGACCCTACTCCACAAGCACGCATAGCCAAAATGCGCAGGGAGTTAAATAGTTTCCGGATGGATTTCAAGGCAAGCTGTTTGAAGCGTCTATACTATAAGATTTTGTCTTTGGAAGAAGAGTCTGTACGCCTTATCCTCTTGAGAGACTTATTACAGGATATCAATGGTCAACCCTATGATCTAATGGAAGGGCAGGGTGCGGATGATGAATCGCTCGCCCGGGCTTTTGATCGTTTGGATATTGAGAAGATTGACCAGAAGAGGCTTGATCGCTGGATACGTTTCAACATGCGATCTTATGCTGCGCATGTAAAACATCGACATTTTGCACATGCCCATTCGCTGTCTAGACCTATCGATTTGTTATCAAGCATGTTGGATCAGATAGAGGCGGATTATATTAGGGGAGACCTGGATGCGCTGGATCGTCTTGATCGATTCGCATTAAGGGAGATGGATGTAACTAGGCGTTATCTGGTGGAAATTCGATCGAAAGCCCGTTTAGAAAAGGTGCGTAGGAATTCGAAAGCGATGGGAGCTCCCACAAAGAAACAGGATTTACCACTAGAACGCGGTTATGATAGGCTAGTGATTGCATATCGAGAATTCGTACATATTACTTCAGATGAGCCTACTCCAGAAGAACGCATAGCCAAAATGCGCAGGGAGTTAAATAGTTTCCGAATGAATGAGAAGATTGACCAGAAGCGTCTTGGTCGCTGGATACGTTTCAACATGCGAACTTATGCTGCGCATGTAAAACATCGACATTTTGCACATGCCCATTCGCTGTCTAGACCTATCGATTTGTTATCAAGCATGTTGGATCAGATAGAGGCGGATTATATTAGGGGAGACCTGGATGCGCTGGATCGTCTTGATCGATTCGCATTAAGGGAGATGGATGTAACTAGGCGTTATCTGGAAGCAAAACCTCCTTTAGAAGTCAATGCCGATGCTGAAGCTTGGGCTTTAGAGCAGAAAATCGATGAATTGGTGCAAGAGAAGCATCGACTTTTACTTTCGCAAAGTGTGTGGAGACCCGATGTAGAAAAGGCTCGTAGGAATTTGAAAGCGATGGAAGCTCGCGCAAAGAAGCAGCATTTAGAGCGCTTTGTCAGTTTGGTCTCAAAATTGCCGGAAGAGTCAGTGCGTAGGATCCGGTATGGAAATCTCTTGGAAGCTTTAGATCCTGAATTGTATCAGAACTTAAAGCATAGAAAAAATGCAAGACCCTTCCGCATGGCTTTAGAGTCTTTGGATTCTGAAAAAATTGACTTTGCGATTTTAGATCGTCTCATGAGTCAGCCTATTCCTGGCATGAAAACTTATGCTCAGGCTGTTGGTCATCATCAGTTTGCGGAATCGCCTTCGATGCATAGACCTTTTTTGAGTATGCAGCTTATGTTAGATGATATAGAGAGGGCATTTAAAAATAATGAACCGGATGCTTCGAAGCTGTTGAACCAATTCTTGCGTAGAGAGTTTGCGGCAACAAATTATTACCTGAATTCAGGTGGTCAGTCGCATCTTCGAAACGCTTTTGCTCATAAAAAATTGGAGCCATACGTGGAGGCTGAACCTTTGGTTGGTGACCCACCAGCTGTTGCTGGACAGAAGCGGATAAAAGAAGTACATTATGGCGCACTTTTAGCATATGATAAAAAAATTCATAAGATTCAAACGCTTGGATTGGGTGTAGGTTTTCAGCTTTTGAGTACAGCGATTATGGTTGCGGCTATTTTTGTGAAACATCGTTATGCTTCGATGGCTTTGAATGGCTCTGTCTTCCTTTTGGTGGGCGGCAACATGTGTGGTGAATCCCGTGTGGGTGATTGGTTGAAGAAGAAGCGTACAATGTTGATGAGAGAGTATTTACATAAAAAAGGTGTTGGATCTGTTCAAGGAAAAGAAGCTCGACGAGTTAAACGTGATTGCGATAGATTAGGGATTGATGGTGAATCAGCGATTGCAGATGCAATTATTGGCAGAAAAGAGAGGGATAGGCTTTCATGGACAGATCGTTTGAGAGGCAAGTTTATCACTCCAACAGCTAGCAGGGAAGCTTCCCAGCTTGCTCCCCGGATTACTGCGTGGGCATCTAAGAATGGGAAAAAGGGAGAAAATCCTGTTTTGGAAACAATCCGTGCAGCATTGCGCCAAAATCAGAGTGAACCAGCCAAGGCTCTAGCTCCCTATGCAGAAAATCCAGGGAGGGCTCGCAATTTGATTAAATTGTATTCTAGAAGGCGTGTGAATATGCAACATCTGCCAGAATTCATGCACCAGGTCCACAGGAATGGGGATATAATGTGCAAGAGTGCTAAAAAAAATGCGAGTGTGCATTGGCAAAAGATTATAGCTGAATGAGTACAAAATTGCAGTGTTTCACCGACGCGCAAGTTTCGGGTCTGAACTATCCTAAATGACTCAATGTTAAAAACATGGAGTCGTTTAGGATAGTTCAGACCCGAGAGCTTTGGCGCAGTCAAACACTGCAATTTTGTACTCATTCAGATATATAAAGAGTAATGGGGATAGACTCTAAACTGTGATTGAGAGAAATAACTAAGAGGAGTAGAGTTTTTGTTATGGTGATCCCTCCGCAAATGATAGAAGAGCTTGAAGAGGTTTTTAAGAAAGAACGCACCTTCCAACGCTTATGGGATACTGCTGTGGCTTGGCTATCTATTGCTGAGCAATCACAAGAATTCCAGGACCTACAGCGCTCGATTGAACTCTTTCGTCTTGCCAGTGAGAAGCAAAAAGAACACCCTCCTTTTCT
>CAZXQV010000072.1:0-5879 GCA_964643195.1 uncultured bacterium
AGGAGCAAAGCTTTCATCTATGACTGTGACGGTGAACGCTGATGGTACAGCTACTGTTACGGGACTAGGTGGTACGACATCTCTGTCACAATTGGAAGGCAATGTTGTGAATGGAGATCCTACGACAGGTTCAGGGGGCCTTGTTTCGATTTACAATGATATCAAAGGATTTCAGCAGGATTACAGCAACCAGAGCCAATCGCAGCAGATGAGTTTACAGTTAACGATGACTGAGATGCAGCAGGCTTGGACGGTGGTATCCACTTGTTTGACAACATTGAATCAGGCGATGCAGTCCCTTGCGCAGTCGATTTACAAGTAGTCGCTTATAGACGATTCAGCTATAGCCTAGAAGCCAGCGTTCAAGGAGAGAAGATTTCGATAATTCTTCTTTTTGTGGAATGTAACCCTCTACTATTTCCCTCGCTTTCTCGTCCAGACTATCGCCCAAATCTGCAAGCCTACAAAAATTCTCAACTGAAAAAAGCCAAACCATCTCCCTCGCTCTCAAATCCGCATTCACCGCTGCCCGAAATAACGCTAGTCTCTCCCTCATACGCTGCATGCTCTTCACAGACCTAAAACAATTTTTCCTAAGTTTCCAGGAAAGCTCATCCATCGGGAAGTTATTCGCAAGCTTTTTAAAGCCAGCATGAAAAATCTCGTTAGCCTGCGGCAGCACATCCCAAAGCGCCATCCCCATCGAAGGAGGAAGGTCAGGGAAACAATAGCCGTGATCAATAGCCGCTAACTTCCCATCACCCACAAGTAGATTATTGAAATGTCTATCGCTATTACCTATCAAGAGATCTAAAAAAAGCACCGTTTGGTACTCATCAAGAGGGATATCTCGAATAAGCTCTCTATCCAATCTAGAAAAAGGTACAAACCCCTGTATAAATTGTTGAAACGAACCATATTTCTTCTTTTGCTTCAAATTCTCCAGCCGATTCTCCCTGATCGAATGGAATGCTTCATGTGTAAAGCATGCATAATAAGTTTTTGGAACAACACCAAAACCCAAAAAGCTATCGATTTGGAACGCGGCAACTTCATTATGCGCCCCCTCTCCTACTGCCACACCAGCACGCATCTTGCGTCTGCCAAGTGGAGCCTGCTCTCCCCGCTTGGTAGGGCTGTTGATCGCGTACGGCTCTTCATCAAAAGGCTTGAAGAGGCCCAGCACCTCACGCTCTTTTGAGCGCATCCAATATGCCCCAGATACCCCCTTTTGAATCAATACTGGAAATAGTCCAGAATCGAGCCCTGCCTTTGCTAACTGAATGATTTGAGGCTCTCCCTGTCTCCTCACAGCCTTTTTTATTTGCTCAATTAGATGTGCCTGCAATAGAGAATCTCTTTCAAACTGTTTCATATTGTAAAGGATAGGTCTTTTATCAAACTTCCTCTCATTCACACGATCGAGCTTTTTTAAAACTCTCTCAAAAAGGGCCAGTTTTCTTTTGATGTAAATCTCTAATACATTCCTATTAGTAGGGTTGAGAAATTCCACACTCATTGCTAGAAAATTAAAGTAAATCGATCTCTCAAGCCGCTTGTGCAAACTTCCAAAAGACAGTATGTTTTGAAGCGCAAGAGCGCACTTGCCCCAATAAGAGCTCACAAGGTGTAGACTCCCTTCGCGATTTGCCCGGAGCCAATCACCCTTCTTTATCGAAAGGATCACCTCTGTATTGGCTTTGTAATTGAAAGGATTGAAGCTGCGTGGAGCATAGCGATGAAAGAAGAAGAGCATTAGATAGTCGAGATACCAGGACTTGTATCTTTTCCGTATATAAAAAAAGAAGTAATACCAGCCTCTTTGCAGATAAAGAGGCGTATAGAGGAGAATGGCAGCTACTAATTTCTTTAGTTTCTTCATCTACAATGATTGCACATAGGTTTTCACGATTAATCCTGCCTGTTTATCTAAATCTGAACCCAAATCCACCAATTTCACAAATTCTTGCCAGCTAAACAGAAAGCTCATCTGATGGGGAGTTAAATCTGCATTGACAGCCGCTCGAAAAAGAGCCACTCTCTCTCGCAATCTCTCCATACTTCTATACGAACGGAAGCAGCGCTTTTTTAACCTACAACTGAGAGCTTCAAAGGGGAAATCATTAGCAAGATTCTTAATATGAGGGTGAAAGAGCTTGTCAGTATGAGGCTTTAGAGACCAACAGATCGTTTCTAGTGAAGAAGCCACATCAGGAAAGCAGTATGCATGATCGATAGCCGCCAATTTCTCATCCCCAATCAGTAGATTGTCCAGATGTCTGTCCCCATTGCCACTTAGAAGATCAAAAAATAGCAGGGTTTGGTATTCATCAAGGGGTATTTTCGGAACCTCAGAAGCTGCAATCTGGTAGAATGAGATAAAACCTTCAATATACTCTTGAAATGATCCATATTTCTTGTGGGGCGTTTTGTGTAGAGGGTCGAGCCTTGAATAAAATCCTCGGTCCGTAAAATATGCGTAGTAAGTTTTCGGGACGATGCCAAACCCGAAGAACTTATCGAGTTGAAATGCCGCCACTTCATTATGTGCTGCTTCACCTACACAAATGCCTGGACGCATCTTGCGATCGCCAAAAAAAGTGATTCTTCCACCTTTTGTCGGGTTATTGATCGCAAAGGGCTCTTCATCAAACGGTTTGAATAGCCCTAAAACGGCGCCTTCTTTCGATCGCATCCAATAAGAACCTGATTTGCCCTGACCCACAAGATGAGGTGAAAACCCAGCGCGTATACCTTCTTCTGCCAGCTTTACAATTTCTGGTTTTCTTTGTTGATGCACAGCCTGATGGATCTGCTTGATAATTTTAGCTTGGATGAAAGATCTCCGGTGAAAGAGTTCCATATTGCGCTCGATCAATTCCCTCTTTCCAAACTCTTCTCCATTAACCTTTTCTAAACAGTTCAATAGTCGATCCATCATCTTCAACTTACGCTCGACAAATTCCTTAAAAATCTCGCGATCTAATGGATTTAAAAACTCTAGGGCCATTGAAAAAAAGCTCAAATAGATAGCCCTTTCTAGCCTCTCATGAAAAGCCCCTAAAGAGACTTTGTTCTGTAACCAAAGCCAAAATTTTCCCCAGCAAGAACTGACTGGAAAGATTTTTCCCTCTCGATTAGCCCTTAACCAATCATTCTTTCTCTTCCCTCGAATGGACTTAATATTGTCTTTGAAATTCAATCCATTAAAATTTTTAGCGCTATAGCGATGGGTAGATATGAGGATGAGATAATCGATCAGAAAGAATTTATAGGCCCATCCCCAAAATTTTTTAATTATACCTCGATAATTAAGACAAATTAAATTAAATATTTTCTTTATTTTACCTGTCATATCTATTAATATAGTAATACAAGAAATTATTTATTATAAGGACTGTTTTTATGAAAAAAGAAGAAGCAAAGACACCCTCTGCGGCTGAAATTGAAGCAAGGGCTCAAGAGATTCTTCAAAAAATGAAAAATGAGAATCTTACGCTCCAACACGCCGTAGGGATCAGCGATGCCTTTCTTGAGGAGATGTATAGCCTTGCCTTTGCTCACTACCAGAGGGGTAATTATAAAGAATCGATCAGCCTATTTCACTTCCTTGCTGGGTGTGCTCCCAACAACTACAAATTCATGCTAGGACTTGCTGCAACTCTCCATCAAATGGGGGAGTATGCCGAGGCGATCCAAGGCTTCCGGGTCGTTTTGGAGCTCAATGAGGCCAACCCTTCGCCCCTCTATTATATAGCCGACTGTCTTGTAAGGCTTGGAGATGAGCAAAAGGCTATACCTTTCTATGAAATGATGGTAGAAGCTGGGAAAACTCACCCTCAATTCAAGGAACTGGCAACAAAGAGTAGCCTGATTCTTGATGGCATCAAAATGAAAAAGCGCAAAGTTTGATCAGCTTTTCGTTTCAATTTTAAAATTTCTTAATGCTTATCAAACATCTACTAATATACAGGAGGAATATAGTTAAGAACTAATTAATTTTAAAGAAATTACTTTAAATAATTAAAATTTTATGTTATAATTATTGGTAATTCTTTATAAAACGAGGTAAGGTTCATGGCTCAAGTTGCAGAGAACAGCTACATCCACACCCATCTTATTGATGCTAGAACGGGCAGAACCATAGCAGAAGCGGCTCGAATAGTTAGCCAAGCCAATCCAAGGCTTAACTCCATCAAAACTGGGAAGATGGCAGAGGATGAGGCGCAATTAGTGCGCAAGACTGCATCGCATTTTGACTCAATTAAGCGGGCTTCTCCAAAAGGTTTGATCGATGAAATCGCTGTATTAGAGCGGATCTCTCTACCGACACCGAAACCAACACCTGCTCTAGGGAACAGCTCTGCCCCTAGTAATCCACAGAGCCCTGAGAATGAAGGCCAAGATGCATATGCAGAGCTAGCGGCTGCTTTTGGAAAGGTTTCTATAGCAATGGGCACATCCCTTGCAGGTCAGGCTGGAGTTTTTTCGGAAGAACAGAAAGACAATAATATTATTGCGACAGAGATGTTAGAAACTCAGCTTAATCAGATCTCTGATGAAAAGCAGGTTGACCATACGATCGATCATATCGCAAAAGAGCAAGCGCGCGCTGAAAAGATTGGTAAAATTCTCGGCGATTTTTCGTACATTTTTATGGCTCTACTACCCTTAGCCGTAATCTGTGTAGCGGTGGCTCCTTTCTTAACGTCTATTGTATCGACAGTGAGTGAAATGGTGAGCGCAACAGCAGGATTGGGGACTGAAATAGCCGAAACAACAGCTGCAACCGTTAATACCGCAGTTAATACAGGAGCCCAGCTCTCTGGAGAGATCTCAGAAATGGCAATGAATGCTTTTAGTGCGGCACCAGATGTAGTCGCCGACAGCGCTGTAAATACCGGCCTAGCTCAAGACCTCGTAGCTCAATCTACTGCTGGCGCTGGAACTGGAGCTACTGGCGGGGCTGGTACAGCTGCGGGTACAGCTGCTGAAACAGCAGCAAATTCTGCTCAAACAGCTGGTTCGACAGCAAGTCGGGTGATGTCCGGGCTTGGTAGAGCTCTCCAAGGAGCTGTATTCACTGCGGCACAAAACGTATCTTCTGTTGTAGAAGGTGTTTATAATAATAAGTTGGCTAAACAGAATTTTAACCTAGCAGAGGATCAAAATGAGCTGGGTATTATGGTTGCCAATGCAGTGCTTGTGAATGGTGCCTACACTGCATCACAGAAGTATCTTCAAAGAGAGAGTGAGATCATTCAGGATCTAGGTCAGCAGAGCGGTCAGGTGGTCTCTACATTCGGAGACATGATGAAGACAGTACGCGAAGCAACTAATGCCATCGCGTACGCTGCGTAAGAAGCTAAATAAATAAATTGGGGAAATAAAAAGCATGTCAAATTTCTATAATTCAACACCTTATATGCCTACAAATTATATTTTAGCTTCTCTGCAGGCTTCTCAGTCTCAAGCCGCTGATGATCAAGAGCAAAAAGATCAGCGCTTGGAAAATCGTGATCATGAGAGTTACAACACAGTCCGTGCTTTGACTCATGCTAGAACACAGATACAAGCTGAGAAAGAAGCTATTGCTAAGGGACAAAGCGTTGCCCGAACAAAGCAAAGCACCCTGGTAAAAGAAGACTCGATGAAATCTGCTGGTCTTGATGGATCGGGCCACACACTTCTAAGTGCGCCGACTGCTGGAAAAGATCTTTCTAAGCCTGCAATGCCAGAGCCATCGAATCCTTTTGGATCTAGCGATCCAGATAGCGATAGCACAAATCCACCAAACGTGATGGCCATTTTGGCTCGTGTATTGGTACTGGTTGCTAACGTTCAGTCTCAAGGTTGGAAAACTTTTTGGCAGATGGGTA
>CAZXQV010000073.1:0-5850 GCA_964643195.1 uncultured bacterium
AAAAAGATGACAAATTTCTCTGGCCTGGATTTGGAGACAATATCCGTGTATTGAAATGGATATTTGAAAGACTAGAGTCTGTAGGTCAAGCAGTTATGACCCCGATTGGATATTTGCCAGCTTTGGGGTCTTTAGATCTTTCTGGTTTGAATGTGGATGAAAAAGAACTCTTTCATATAAATGCTCAGGAATGGTTGGATGAAGTTGTAGAAATGAGGCGCTATTTGTCTCAATTTGGAGAGAGGCTGCCGGAAGAGATTAGAGCGCAACTTGACCAGTTGGAGAAAAGAGTCGATGGAGCCAAAATTTAAAATCATCGCTCTTGGCTGTACAGGGGGGCCACGTGAAAGTGACATCTCGGGTTACATGGTTTATCCGATCGATAATCCAGATGAAGCGCTGATCATCGATGCGGGTACACTGCTCAATGGAATTATTGTTGCAGGTGAACGGGGGAATCTCATTGATTTCCATTGTGAAAGTGGTGCTCTGACTGCTGTAGGAGAGGTCTTTCTGAAAAAAGTGCGTGGCTATCTGATTTCGCACGCGCATTTAGACCACATTGCAGCCCTTGTGATTAACTCGCAAATCGATTCGGGACAGAAATTTATAGCGGCAACAGACTCTACGATCAAAGATTTGAGTGATCATATCTTCAACAATGTGATCTGGCCCAACTATGGAAGTGAGGGAAGAGAGCCCATTTTAAAAAAGTATCAATATGTGCGTACGCCTCTCCATGAAATGGTTCAGTTGCCACACGTCAATTTCAAAGTTGAGAGCCACCGCCTATCACATCCTCATGACTATCCTTCTACCGCTTTTCTTCTTGAGTACAAGGATTCATATCTGCTCTATTTTGGAGATACTTCCCCTGATATTTTGGAAAAGGAGAAACATCTTGCCCATATTTGGAAAAGGATTGCACCTCTCATAAGAGGGGGCAAATTACAGGGGATGCTGCTCGAGTGTTCTGTCCCTGATGTAGATTCTGAGCAGGTGATCTATGGTCATCTCAATCCCAAAATGCTCATTCAAGAGTTGCGTCAGTTGGAGTTAGAGGTGGGAGGCTCGCTCAATGGCCTCAAAGTGATTGTAACACACCGCAAAGAGTCGCTACTGAGACAAAGAACGCTAGAGCAGATTATGGATCAGATAAGAGCTTCAAGTGATTTGAGTGTAGAATTTATTTTCCCGATCCAAGGTGACCGGATTCCCCTTTAATACTAATTGCAAGAATTAAATTCATAAAAGAGAACGATCTAGTACAGCATTTTTGACAGAGCCTTTCTCGCTCATGTTTAAGAACTCACCTTTCAGAATCTTGGTATAGATAGAGACTCTTTTATTCCAAGAAAAATCCGGCATAGCCTCGCTGTACAAATCCGAATAATTTGCCCGCAACCGCTCAATCGCTTCGCCAAGCTCTCCTGGCTTAAAAAAAACAACCCCCTCACTCAAATGCTCCCGCACAACAGCCGCATCCGGTGCAATAAATGGCCTGCCCCACGCCGCATATTCATGCAACTTAGTGTGCGCTACATAAGGCATCCGACCCGTTAGCTCAAAAGGCGCAACAAACCCATGGCTGTCTCGGATAATCTCTTCAATCTTCGAAGGAGGGCAAAATCCATAAAATTTCGCGCACGGGTTCAATGGCCTTAATCTCTCAATCTCCTCAGCCGTTCCCCCCACAATACGTAATTCAATATCCTTGCTCGCAATCAATAACTCTTCTACCCCCTGGCCTTTGTAAAGCTGCC
This sequence comes from uncultured bacterium, assembly GCA_964643195.1. GTDB lineage: Bacteria > Chlamydiota > Chlamydiia > Chlamydiales > JAAKFR01 > JACKPM01. Next base: position 1,764 of record CAZXQV010000073.1, read on the forward strand.
CAACATAGGTCAGCACAAAAGGATCAGACTTTTCTAAACGTGGCAATTTAGACCGATTGACTGCTAAAGGGATCACATCAATCGCTGTCTTTGTCTGAATACACTCCTTCAATTGATGAGTTGACACAATGATTCTGTCAGCGCGGTCAAAGACTTCCAGCTCAAGTGCAGATAATTCTCCATCATAAGAAGTTAATTGGTGCACTTCATAGACGTAGTGACAGTTGGGCTTCTTCCTTCTGAGATGGTAAGCCGCTTGCTTCAATACACTGAGAATCACGATCCCTTCTAAATGCCTTTGGCAGAGGGCAAAGTAAGGGAGATTCCAGGTGAAATTCAGAAAATTATTTTTGCGGATGATCGGCAGTCGCTTGATTCTAAACGGTTTTGTTTGATAGTGATCAAACAGTTGGCTGTCTGGTAAAGAGCCATTGCCACAAAGCAGTGTCACATCATAGTTTTGAGAAAGTGCAGCACACTCCTGAAAAAGAAAGACATCATGCGCTTTCTTAGTAGGCAAAATTTCATTATAGGGAACAGTAATAGACTTTTTCATCGATCTAAGGTAGTACTATAGATATGAGAGATGTATTACGTCAATTCTACTCTATTTGGCAAAACGCCAAACCTTTACAAAAAATTGCCCTCATCGCTGTTGTAGTCTGTTTGGGCAGCTTGCTTGCTTTCACCATGATTCGAAATAGCGGAAGCTACACAAGACTTGCTTCTTCTGATGAAAAAGAGATTAAACGTTTTTTGGACAGCTCTGGGATTTTCTATAAGGAAAAGAGCGGCTCTATTTTAGTTCCAAACAATCAAGCGGAATCTTTGCGGGATGAGATCACCTTTTTGAAAGAGGACAAAGGTTTCGAGCTTTTTGATTCCAATACATGGATCAAGGGTGAGAAAGAGTTGCAGGTTTTAGAGATGCGTGCTTTGAAAGGGCAGTTAGAAAGAGATATCGCAAGTTTTGACAATATCAAAAGTGCACGTGTGATTTTAGATTTAGCGCCCGCGAGAAAATTTGGGGGGCAGCAGTACAAAACAAAAGCCTCAGTGATTCTGACATTGATGCCAGAAGCAAAGATGACCGATTCTCAATTGAGTGCGATCACTTTCCACTTAGCTGGCGCTGTGAGAGGATTAGAGGCTTCGATGGTCGCAATCTCGGATACTACAGGACGTCTCTATCAAGCGATCGATGGAGAGAATCAAAATGTTATTCATGAAGCTCATCTACATGATCAAATCACTACTCTCTTAGACAAGATGGTAGGTTACGAACATTTTTTGGTCGAAGGTCGCAAGATTTTTATCGATCAATCTCTAGAAAATCTACCAGCAATCGAAGCGGGTCTTGCACTATTAGGAGAGGTCTCTATCCATCCCATCCCTTTCAAAAAAACTGCAACTGTAGTGCGGAAGCGCTTGGGTGTTTTCAACATCATTTTCTTTCTCGTGATGCTTGGTATAGCAGTGGCAATCGCCTTTCCCTTTCTGCGTAAGAATAAAGAGGAGCGGCTACTAAAAATGGCTACAAAAGTTGACATGGGAGTATTGGCTCGTAGTTTGAAAGATGAAGATCCCGAAATTGTTGCCTGGATGCTTTCTTATATGGAACCTGCTCGTGCCGAAGAAATGGTGGCTTCATTTCCTGAAGGCTATCAAGAGGCTGTTTTGCATCATTTGGCGGAAATGGAAAAGGATGAATTATGATTTTGCGTGACGCTACAGTTGATCAAGAAGTCTATCTGACAGCCAATCGAGAGCTCGTTCTTGAAAAGCGTGAAAAAATACTGGAAACGCTCTTTGCAGAAGAATATCGCAAAGCGAAAGAGCGAGGAGAGCTTTCCGGTGAAAAGCATGGATATGAGAAAGCTTCTCAAGAGACAGCCTCACTTGTTGGACTTCTCCAACGACTTGCGGAGCGGCTATTGGAACAGAAAAAACGGCTCTTTGAGCAAATGAAACCAGAGCTTATAGAACTCTCTTTTTTGATCGCTGAACGTGTCATCAGACAGGAATTGAAGAATCAGGAAAGCATGCAGGCTATGGTTGATTCTCTTTTAGAGCAAGCGACGCATGCTTTTTCGGATGAGAAGCTCAAAGTGTTTCTCGCACCAGCGGATTTTGAAGCGCTAGGTAGTAGGCAACTGCAGAGTGTTTCGTTTTTGGCAGATGCAACTCTTTCAGAGGGTGACTGCAGAATCGAGGCAAAAAGCGGTCTTCTCAATGCAACCCTCTCGCATATCTTAGAAGATATAAAATGTTAGAAGTTGAAATCGCTAAAGTGAAGCAGTGGAAGGGCCCTAAAATCAGTGGCCGCGTGACTCAATTGATTGGTCTTTTGATCGAATCGAGCGGCCCTGCCACTTCTGTCGGTGAAATCTGCATTATCCACGGCAAGCGTGGAGAGAGGTTACCATGCCAAGTAGTTGGTTTTAAAGAACATCGAGTGCTTCTTATGCCGCTCGGGGATGTGGGAAGCATTGCGCCTGGCAGCGAAGTCTTTCCTACAAATGAGGTGCACCGCGTTCCTGTTGGTTTCGAATTGCGGGGCCGCGTTCTGGATGGCCTTGCCAATCCGATCGATGGGAAACCGAGCATTGTCCCTGAAAGATTTTATCCAGTCTCAGCTTCTCCGCCAGCTCCTTTAGAAAGGCGCTCCATCAAAGAGAAATTACCCACGAAGATCAAAGCTATCGATTCGCTTCTCACGATTGGTCGTGGGCAGAGAATCGGCATTTTGAGTGCCCCGGGTGTGGGGAAATCTTCATTAATGGGCGCGATTGCTCGTGGCTCTGAGAGCGATATCAATGTGATCGCCCTCATCGGCGAAAGAGGGCGTGAAGTACGCGATTTCATCGAAAATGATCTCGGACCAGCAGGTTTGAGTCGCTCTGTCGTCATTGTAGCTACCTCTGATCAACCCGCTCTTTTGCGACGCAAAGGTGCCTATGTAGCGATCGCGATTGCTGAGTACTTTAGAGATCAAGGCAAAGATGTTCTGCTCATGATGGATTCGATTTCACGCTACGCAATGGCGCTGCGGGAGATTGGCCTGGCGATTGGAGAGCCACAAACCAATAGAGGCTATACTCCTTCAGTCTTTGCAGAGCTGCCTAAACTTTTAGAAAGGGCGGGGACCAATCAGAAGGGATCGGTGACCGGCATTTACACCATTCTGGATGAGGGAGAGGAGTGGGGCGATCCCATTCCAGAGCAGATGCGCAGCCTGCTCGACGGACATATCCATCTTTCGCGGCAGCTCGCTGAAGCCTCCCATTTTCCTCCCATCGACATATTGAAGAGTCTCTCCAGATTGATGCCCCAGCTTGTTTCCCCTGAGCAAATGAAAAATGCTCACAAATTGCGCAAACTTCTGCATAGCTATAGAGAAGCTGAAGAGTTGATTCAAATCGGCGCTTATGTTTCTGGAAGTGATCCCAATATCGATGAAGCGATTGCGAAAAGGGGGAGAATTTTGAGCTTTCTTCAAGAGCCTGGGAGCGCACAGAAGTTAGAAGAGGTAGTATGAAACTGCTTCATGTGCGGCAAATGGCTTTGAAAAAACTCCAGATGGAGTTGGCAGAGCTGATTCAAAAGAGGCGCTGGTTCTTTGACCGAGAGCGTTCGATTGAAGAAGAGAGTCTGAAGCTCGAAGAAGAGAGTCGGCAAGCGCGTAGAAAAGGGGATATCAAGCGGGAACGCACTATCGAAGAATTCCTTGAAAATTTGAAAGAAGCGCTTCCACAAATTACCTCCAAGAAAGAGCACGTGGAAGCAGAAATCGAGCGCCTTCGAAAGCGCTTAGAAGAAGCATCTAAAGAACAGAAAGTGGTCGAAAAATTAGAAGAGCTTCACTACAATCAGCGCATCATGAAAAGGAGAAAAGGTGAAGGTTAAAGAGCGCCGCCGGATTGAATATGCTCCCCTTCAAAAGTGCATTGAGGGTTGGAATAGTGAAGATATTGAGCGGGGCCGTCGTATAATAGCCGAGGGTAGAGTCGGGGCAATCATCCTAACCGGTGGCCAGGGAAGTCGTTTTAACCCAAAAGAGGTCAAAGGCTTTACAGCGATCACTTTT
>CAZXQV010000074.1:0-5829 GCA_964643195.1 uncultured bacterium
GAAGAGACCGATTTTTGTTGCCCTAATCGGTGGACGCGGTCTGTGGCTTGATTTTCTACAGCAGGATTCCACCACATGTCATAATGGATGACAGTGTCAGCTCCTGTCAAGTTTAATCCTGAGCCACCTGCTTTTAGCGATACAAGAAAGATGGGAATTTCTGGATCCGCATTGAATTTTTTCACAATTCCCAATCTATTCTTGCTGGAACCATCGAGGTAGGCAAATGGAATGCCTCGACTCTCTAATTCTTCACGTAAAATAGTGAGCATTTTAGTGTACTGACTGAAAATCACACTTTTATGACCGCCATCGATCAATGAAAGCAAGAGTTCTAGTAACATGTCATACTTGGCAGAGTCCCCCGGTTCAGCCTTTTCTTTCGCAAAAATGGCAGGGTGACAACAGATCTGTTTGAGTCGCGTCAATGTTGCAAGCACATGGATCTGGATTTTATCAAAGCCCTCTTTCTTGACTAACCGAGAGAGCTCCTCTTTAGCTGAAGCGGCATAGGATTTGTAAAGCTCTTCTTGGCTAGGCGTGAGGTTGCAGTGGTAAAGAATCTCAGTCACAGGGGGCAAGTCGTCCAGCACATCTTCTTTCATACGACGCAAAATAAAAGGAGAGACCTTGCGTCTTAAGATGTCCAGGACACCCTTATTTTTAGAGCCTCGAATAAATCGTTCCACAAAACGATCAAAAGTCGAGAGCAAGCCTGGCATTAAGAAATCAAAGAGACTCCAAAGTTCATCGAGGGAGTTTTCAATCGGTGTACCAGTCAGAATCAGCTTATGTTTGGCTTGGATCATCTTCACAGATTTTGCATTGCGAGTGCCGCGATTTTTGATGTGCTGTGCTTCATCAAGCACAACATAGTCAAAATTGATCGCCTTATAGATTTCGATATCTTTCTGCAATAAGTTATAAGATGTAACGATGATATCGTATTGGTTGATGGTTTTCAAGAGTTTCCGCCTTACAGATGGCACAGAGTCGATAATGAGCACTTTCGAATCAGGATGAAACTTGTGAAACTCTTCTTGCCAGTTATAAAGTAAAGAGGTTGGACAAACAATCAAAGATGGCATGTTTTTCCGACTTTGGACAATCGCAATAATCGCTTGCAAGGTCTTTCCCAAACCCATGTCATCAGCTAAGATCCCTCCAAGATGCATGTCCCTTAGACGCTGCAGCCAACGCACTCCCTCTTCTTGATAGTTGCGTAAAGTTGCTTGAATCTCTTTAGGAACAGGGAGAAAAGCGATTTCTGTCTCGCCTAAAATCTGCTTCTGAATTTCACGCAACTCTTTGGTCATCGTGAATTTGACCGGGAGATCTTTGCCCTGCAAAGTCGTTAAACTCCAGAGAGGTCTATATTCAACGTGATCTTCCAGCTTTTTCAAACCAATTTCGTCAAACAGCTGTACAATAGGAGAGATTTTTTCTAAATCCAGAACCAAGATGCGAGGCATCCTGCCTTTACCTTGATCTATCTCAACATAGCGTCTTTTGGCTGCTATACAATCCCAAAGGAGATCAATCCGGACACCTTTCAGGTGGCCCGCGACCTTAAGCTCTACAGCGTAACTAGAAATCTTATCTGAGGTTGAGAGGTTGAGCTCAAATGTTGAGTCGTCGTAAACAAATTGCTCTTTGAGGTTTTCCGGGCAATCGAAGGTGATACGGTCTTGAAAACGAGGAATCACTTCGGTCATGAATTCTACAATTTTCTTCTCACTTTTAACACGGTAGACTCCCTCTTTTTCGTCGAAAAGGAAATCTTCAAAGATCTCTTCGATGATGCGCCTTTCTTCGACAAGATTGCGCGCTAAGATGCCGCCCTTATCTACAAAGGAGATGATCTCTTCATATTTCAATTCAGAGATTGCTGCGGGGACCTCAACCTCTCCATAAACGAAGAAGAGTTTCGCTTCTAACTCTCCATTCAGATAGTGAATCGTACATTTTCCTTTTACTTCAGTTGTAAAGGGTAGTGTGACAAAGCGGTTGATTAAAAGAGGATTTGTCACCTCGGCATAACTGCGCAAAACAGGAAGGGCATTTTCAACAAAGGTGCCAAAAAGCGGCTCTGGAATGGCGACATCGCGCAGCTTCATGATTTCACGAAGATGCATCCTTTTGATTGCTTTTGGGAAACGGAAGTAGGTGTTTTTGTAGAGCAGTCCAGGTTTTGCTGTGGGAAAGAGCTGCGCCTCTTCAGGATTAACTTCTTCTTCATCAACAATAAGGGAAGGTTTTAGCAATAATGTAGGGCCTGGGGCCTCCAAATACTCTAGAGTACAACAGATGTGCGCTGGTGAAGAAGAGAAGCAAATCGGCTCTTCCAAATTGCCCCAAAAAAGTGAGGGTAGAGGTAGCGACTCTTTGTCGACCTGCCTGCCTTTAGTGATGGCAATGTCATAGACACGGCTTAAAAGCTGTCCAATACTTTCTTGAGGAAGGGAGAACGAGCGCCCTTGAGCCGCTTGAGCATGATCGACCAAAATGGTCAAAATTTCTTTTCCAGCTTCATCAAAAGAGTTGCTCGTGAAGAAGTAGCGCTTTCCATTCAGATAAATTGGCTCTTTGAAGTGAACGGCGTTTAAGAAGGCGTTGACATCATGGATAAATAGCGGCTTGGAGCGCGCAGGCAGTCGTAGTGCTAATTGTACAGAATTTTCACCAAAAAGAAGAGCTAGCTCTGCTTTGGTCTCTTCCAACTTCTCAATTGGCAGAAAGAATGGAGAAGAACCAAGTGCTATAGCAGCCGCCTGATAATCGCAAAGCAACTCTTTTTGATAAGCGGAATCGCGCCGCTTAACCTCGATTTCTTGCGCATGTTCAAAGGTCTCTTTTAATTCTTTATCAACTTCGACTACACCTTCTGAATAATCGACAACGATTTGGTGAAGATTTTTCTCGAGAAAATAGAGGAAAGCCGCGATGTGTTGACAATCGTAGGTATAGGTACAGTCACAGTTGGAATCGATAGCGCATGATTCAGAGCGGTCGATTTCGACTTCGCTTTCGTAGACATTTTCAAAAGCGCCACGCACGCGGGAGCTCACCTTAATAGTGTTTCCGTCCATGTGGAGGATTTTGGCTCCAAGGACACTCTCACTATCAAAAAGCTCCTTCCCCTCCTTTAATATATTAGAGGAAAAGTCCTGTCGCAGTTTGCGAAAATTGAGCATGAACGTAGTTGTACAGTTTTGCTCCCCTATTCGCAAGAAAAACTTTGCTTGTGGAAATTCTATCGAATAGATAGAATCGTAGCCCTTGAGAAGCCGGTATTGCTCAGCTTCTTTTGTATGCGGGTGTAGCTCAGCGGTAGAGCATCACGTTGCCAACGTGAGGGTCGTGAGTTCGAACCTCATCACCCGCTATGGAAAAATTTGAAGATAGCTCTTTTGTAGTAGAGGCCACCCAGCAGCCTGGCTGTCGCTTAGTTCTCAAAGTTCAGGTGAAGTCTGAGCGTGTAAAAAAATGCTATAAAGAGGGCGTAAAGAAAGTCAATAAACAGATCTCTATTCCTGGTTTCCGCAAGGGCAAGGCTCCAGACTCTACTGTCATTTCTAAATACAGCTCCTATGTAGACAGCGAGTGGAAAGATATTATTTTGCATGCAGCCCTCAATGCTGGCTTCCACTTAACACAAATGTATCCGCTTGGGAAAGAGGTCTTGGAAAAGCCGAAGTTGGAGAGCTGTTCTGAAGAAGAGGGTGCGGTTGTTGTTTTCGCATTTGAGCATTACCCAAAAGTCCCAGAAATTGACTTCACTCAAATCTCTTTGCCAGACATTGAGAAAGAGCCCGTAGCGCAAGAGAAGATCGACGAGGTTGTCTTACAGATTCAAAAGTCTCATGCAGATTTTGAAGCAGTGGTCGGGCGTGTTGTTCAAGAAAATGATTATGTTGATCTGACAATCGATTCGCTCGAGCAAGAGCCTCCTATGAATATTGTGAAGGATCGTCGCTTCCCAGTTGAGAAGGGAGTGATGGCTGACTGGATGCGCAAGCTCATTATTGGCAAGGAAGCTGGAGCTGTAGTTGAGGGTGTGAGCCAAAACGAAAAAGATGAGAAAGATTTTAAGCCTACAAAAGTTCGAATCGAAATCCTTGCTATTAAGAATATTATTTTGCCTGAGCTAAACGACGAACTTGCCAAAAAAGTCGGTGTTGCTTCAAAAGATGAATTACTAAAAAGAATCGCTGAGAATTTGAATCAAGCGTCCGAGGAAGAGCAGAAACGTAAACAGATCGAGGCATTGGAAAAAGCTTTGATTGCAACTCTGCCATTTGATCTGCCTGCTTCTATTGTAGAGACAGAAAGGCGCCACCGCATATCCGAGCGTATCCGTCGGCTACAAATACAGCGATTGAGCGATGAAGAGATTAAGCAGCGTGAAGCTGAGATTGAGACCGAAGTTGGCGAGACTGTGGAAGATTCTTTGCGTCTCTACTTCATCAACAAACAAATTGAAAAGCAGGGCAAGATTAAGTTGAGTAATCAGGAGCTCAATCATGAGCTTTCTTACCAAATTGCGACTAATCCAGCCTACCGCGCGCAGGATCTGGATAAAGATAGTTCAAGGGCTTTGATTGAGCGTCTCTCATCATCATTGTTACAGCGCAAGACTCGTGAATACGCGCTTGCTCAAGTTATACCAAAAGCGAGAAAAGATCTCTGAAAAGAGTCGTGTTGATAAATTTATTTTCCTAGTTTGGCATTATAGCTAAATCAGTTGAAAACTGGAGATATAGACACACGAAAACCCGAGAGCTTTGAGGCGGTGAAAATGATCAATCCAAACTTAATCGGCTGTATCCAGAGTTGAAAAATAAAGCAGAAACTCTTAGGATTCTCAAAAAAACCAGAGGATGCTGATGTCATTAGTTCCCTATGTTATCGAAGATACAGGCCGTGGCGAGCGTGCCATGGATATTTATTCCAGGCTATTGAAAGACAGAATTGTAATGATCGGTCAAGAGATTACAGATCATCTGGCAAACGTTGTGATTGCCCAGCTCCTTTATCTGATGACAGATGATCCAAAGAAAGATATTCAAATTTTTATCAATTCGCCAGGTGGGTACATCACTGCTGGTCTTGCGATTTATGACACGATCCGCTTTTTGGGTTGCGATGTGAGCACCTACTGCATTGGCCAAGCGGCTTCGATGGGGGCTCTTCTATTGGCTGCCGGTACTAAGGGCAAAAGACGTTCATTGCCGCATGGTCGCATCATGATTCATCAACCCTCAGGTGGTATCATGGGAACTTGTGCTGATATTGGCTTGCAGGCTGAAGAGATTGGTCGTTTGAAGAGCCATTTGACCCGCATTCTATCAGAGTGTACTGGCCAGAGTGAGAAGAAAATTTTAGCTGACTCAGACCGCGATTTCTTTATGAGTCCTGAGCAGGCGATAGAGTATGGTTTAATTGATGAAGTGGTTACGACTACTAAGGGATTGAAATGACCACTAAAGAATCTGCTAAATGCTCATTTTGTGGACGGAGCGAAGAGGATGTTCAGAAGCTAATTTCCGGACCCAACGTCTATATCTGTGATAACTGCATCCAACTTTGCATGCGCATCATTGAAAAAAAACCGGTCAATCATGAATTGCGTGTTTTGAAGCCGGAGATGATTAAACAGCGTCTTGATGAGTATGTTGTTGGTCAGGAAGATGCTAAGCGTACAGTAGCGGTGGCTGTTTACAACCATTATAAGCGAGTCAGGGCTTTAATGGAGAAGCGTGAGGTTGAATACAATAAGTCTAACGTACTTTTATTGGGTCCGACAGGCTCTGGAAAGACTTTGATTGC
>CAZXQV010000075.1:0-5809 GCA_964643195.1 uncultured bacterium
GGATCATTCCACATAATGCCTGATGCTGAATCAGCATCATAGGGGCTTGTACAACAATAGAGCAATTCACTTGCATCTTCCAGAGTCAAAAAACCATGGGCACATCCCTTCGGAGCCAGCAAACCCTTTCCGGAAGAGAGTTCTGTTGTGATGTGCTCTCCAAAAGTTGGAGAATCTCTCCTTAGATCGATAATCACATCAAAAACTCCTCCCTTCAAGCAGTGAATCAATTTATCTTCTGCATAGGGCTCTTTTTGGAAGTGAAGTCCACGCAAAGTTCCCCTGATCTTGTTGACTGAAAGGCTCATTTGGACAAAATTGAAAGGGAGCATTTCATGGCAAAAGAGTCGAGAAAAACTGCCTCGATTATCACAATGCGGCGAAAGTTCTAGAACCAACACTCCCGCAAGTTTTGTTTTGGAAATTTTTATACCACTCAATTGTTTCTACGAGTCCTTCTTCGAGAGAATATTGTGGCCTCCAGCCTAAAACAGTAGAGGCTTTATTGCAATCAAGATACTGTGCTTGAATTTCAGCCTGAGCTTGGTTGAGGATGATAGGTTCTAAGTCAGAGCCCAGCAATTTTAAAATAGTTTCGGTAATCTTCAGTACGCTACAGGGTTCTTCAGATCCAAAATTGAAAGCTTCACCCAAGCAATCAGAGCGGCTGCCAACAGTAAGATAGGCTTCGACAGTATCTTTTACATAAAAGTAGTCGCGGATAAAAGTGCCATCGCTGCGGATGATCGGATTTTTTCCTTCCAAAACGCTGCGGATCGTCCCTGGAACAATCCGTGACCAGTTCAGATCACAGCCTCCATAGATGTTGCCACAACGCACAATATTGACTGGCAGTTCGTAGGTATAAAAATAGCTGCTTGTAATCAGATCTGTGCAACTCTTGGAGACATCATAAGGAAAGTGAGCAGAGAGAGGTGTATCCTCAGTATAAGGAAGGAGGGCTGAACCATAAGCTTTGTCGCTAGAAGCTACTACAATGTTTTCTAAATAGCGGGCCTGTCTTCGGCAAGCTTCAAGTAATAAATAGCTGCCGCGCACATTGCTTTCAAAAGTGAGTAGAGGAGCGCGCTTCGCAGTGCCAACCAGCGTCTGTGCCGCAAGATGGAATACTTTTTGCACTTCATATTCACAAAGAGCACGTTCAATTGTTTCAAGCTCAAGAGCACCGTTCACTACAGAAACTCTTCCATCAAACGTATCGGCAAAAATCGGGTCAGGATCTCTCACTAAGCAACAGACAACCGCTCCTTGATCCAGCAACTCTTGCACAAGCCAATAGCCAACAAGACCTGTTGCTCCTGTTACGAATACACTTTTTCCTTCATAGTCCATGGTGCTTCACCAGAGTTCCAAAGATTTTGTAATAAACGGCAGTCGCGTAAAGTGTCCATGGGCTGCCAAAAACCCTCATGTCGCAAACCCACCAACTCTCCAGCAGCCGCAAGCCTTTGAAGAGGTGTTTGCTCCCACATTACATCTTCCTCACCTATAAAACCAAATACTTCTGGTTCAAGGACAAAGAATCCTCCATTCACAAAGCCCGCTTCAGTTGGAGGTTTTTCTTTAAATTCAGTGACAAGATCTCCATCAAAATGCAGCTCGCCAAAGCGTGAGGGAGGACGTACAGCTAATACAGTGGCCAACTTGCCGTGCGACTCATGAAAGGCAACGAGATTATCAATATCGATTGCAGCTAAACCATCACCATAAGTCATCATGAAGCGTTCATGGCCAATCCATGATTGCAGCTTTTTCAATCGCCCGCCTGTCTGAGTCATTAATCCAGTGTCTACCAAATGGACTTTCCAAGGAGTTTGTTCTTTATGATGGACTGTGGTGTGGCCAGAGCTGAGATCAACCGTTAGATTATTGTTTAGGGAGTAGAAATGGAGAAAGTATTCACGCACCACCTCCGCCTTATAGCCAAGAGCAATCACAAACTCATTGTGACCGTAGTCAGAATAAATCTGCATAATGTGATGTAAGATGGGTCTTTCACCGATCTCAACCATAGGCTTTGGGATGTCCTGAGTTTTTTCTGAAAGACGTGTTCCAAATCCGCCGGCTAAGATGACTGTTTTCATGAGTGGAGTCTAGAAGAAAGTAGAAATTGGGTCAACATCGATACGCAGAGAAACTGTCTTGGGTAGAACAAAACGCTCCTTCACCGCTAAAAGCGTCTTGTGCATCTCATAAATGGCAACTCCTCTGACCAGAAATTGAAAACGGAATTGATCTTTGATCTTCGCATGACCTGATGGAACAAGAGGATGTACAATCGCTCTTTTTATCTCTCGTTTCACAAGTTCTCGAAATTGGGAACCCACTTTTTCAGTGAGCAGAGCGTCCTGCCCTATGAATCTCAATTTGATGAAGTGGGTGAAAGGGGGATAGCCAAATAGACGGCGCACCTCAATTTCTTGGGCAAAAAATTCTTCAAAATTTTGTGTTGCTGCAAGGCGAATGGTTCCATTCTCGGGCATATGCGTCTGAATCAACACCTCACCCGCAAGTTCTCCTCGTCCAGCCCTTCCCGCTACCTGCACAATCAACTGATAGATCTGCTCCGAAGCGCGGAAATCTGGGATATTGAGACCATGATCACTGTTGAGAATAGCAACTAGTGTAACAGATGGAAAATGCAGCCCCTTCGCAATCATTTGCGTCCCAATCAGCACATCTGCTTTTTGTGTGCTAAATTGTCGAAAGAGCTTGTCGTGACTACCTTTATGTTTTGTTGTATCACCGTCGATGCGCAGACAGCGCAGATCGGGTAATACCGCTTTAATCGATCTTTCGATCTGTTCAGTGCCGACACCATGGAATTGCATGTCGGTTTCAGCCTTACATTGGCCACAACGATGGAAATCTTGCCGTGTAAAATCACAGAGATGGCAGGTGAGTTTTTGGTGTTTACGGTGAAAGGTCAGAGAGATATCGCAGTGGGGACATTTGAATGTAAAGCCGCAAGCTTTACAGGATAGAGAGGTGTGGTATCCCCGCCTATTGAGGAAGAGAATGCTCTGCTCTCCTCTTTCATGTCGTTTTTTGATACCCTCGATGAGTTCTTCAGAAAAAGAAGTGTAGCCTTTTGCTTTCTCAAATTCGCGTCTCATGTCGATGATCTTGACAGAAGGCAGCTGCATGGCTGTAGGTCTTGTCATCAACTTAGAGAGGATATACTTGCCCTGTTTGGCGTTCTCAAAACTTTCTAATGAAGGAGTGGCAGAGCCGAGAACAACACAAGATCTGGAGAGTTTTCCAAGCATGACAGCAGCGTCACGTGCATGGTAGCAAAAACTCTCTTCACTCTGTTTATAGGCCGCTTCTTGTTCCTCATCGATGATGATCAAACCTAGATGAGAGAGGGGACTGAATAGAGCGGAGCGTGCCCCCACCACAATACTCACCTCTCCCTGACGAATCTTTTCCCATGCATCTTGCCTTTCGCCAGGGCTGAGACGGTGGTGTAAAATCGCAATGCGTTCTTCAAATCGACTGAGGAATCTCTCACAAGTTTGTGTCGTCAGTGAAATTTCTGGTACAAGCATGAGAGAGCTTCGTCCCATTGCAATTGCTCTTTCGATTGCTTGCATGTAGACCTCAGTTTTTCCGCTCCCTGTAATACCATAGAGCAGGTGAGTTTCAAATTTTTTATTGTCGATAGCCGAGACAATTTTCTCGAGAGCTTCCTTTTGTTCAGGCATTAACTCTTTCGCCTTGGTTTTGAAATAGCTCTCGCCGAGGAGTTGAGAGCGGTCGATGCGCATTTTTCCAATCGAGATCAATTGCGCTTTTGCCAGAGTCTCCACAGGACTTCTCGAGCCACCTGTTATTTCCAACAATTCCGATAGTAAAAGCCCTTCTTTAGAGGAGAGTAGAGCTTCGAGGACTTTGGCTTGAGGGGGATTAGTGCGCTGTAGTTCGCTACAAGTGGAGCGCAAAAGTTCGTAGGAACCTTTTCTTGAAACAAAGAGTTGCTCTTTTCCAGGAGCATGATCGCGGACCGTTTTGGGAAGCATGCTTTTCAAAACAACAGGAAAGGGAGTCAAATAGTAGCGACTCATCCAGAGCGCGAGTTCAAAAAGGTGAGGGGGAAGTAGAGGACCATTGCTCAAGATGGCGTGCAATTGGGCTACCCTCGGCAAAGAGCAGTGGTCTAAAATTTGAAAAACAAAACCTTTGGTGAGTCGTCCCCGGATCGGCATTTCGACATGTGTTCCTGGGGTGACCTTATCTAGATCTTCCTCTCTGATTCCATAATCTAACATCTTGTCGATGCCACTTTCTGGAATCACACGAGCAAATCGCCGATATTTTGTAACAGTTTCCAAAGCTTGCGTTTGAGCTCCACACTCTTCATATATTCAGAAGTTTTGTACATGCCCAATCGAATGGGGTTCTTTTGCAGTTCATGATAACCGATCTGAAGTAAACTTGCCTCTGCCAGGATCACTTTAGCGGTAGTGAAATATTTTTGATCAAACTCACGGCATTCAGCAGTCTCAACAGATTGTGTAATAGCTGCTGCTACTTTTTCCAAAAAGGGAAGCTCTTCCTGATTTTTCCATAAAAGTACAATTGGGGGGTCAATAATCAGATCAGGAGCCAATTTGCCAAAAAGTGATTCCATCTCTGAAGAATCATGCCGAGGAGCGGGTAATTTTATCTCTGAAGATTCATCCTGAAAAATGGGCGATTTTACCTCGAATTCCTCAATGAGATGAGAACAATCTGCTTTCAAAAACAGTGGGGGTTCATCAAAAATCGCTTGTTGCAACAAGTAGCTGCGCACCAACACAGATGTTTCATTATCACGTAACTCTTTTGGATTTAAACCAGTCATCATTTATGTGAATAAAATCGTTCTTCCAATAGTAATTGTCAAGGATCCCCTTAGTGGAGATTCCTAAAATAGTATATGCAACAAAAAGTGCTTCGACAGTTGCAAGGCCCCCAACTTGGTCTTGTCTGCGCGGATAGGCAGTCTTTAAAAGAGGAAGTGAGCGCTTCACTTGAGGAAGAGGGAGATTGTTTTCCATCACTTCGGCGAGTCTCCAAGTTCCATCCAAGATCATCATACCTCTTGTTTCATCTGGCTGCAGAGGGGGGCCATCGACACTTAATAAAAAGTAATGAGACAAGTCTGGAAGGATAGAGCTGGGGTATTTGAAAAAAGCTAAACGTTCATCATCCTCTAAGCCTCTCAGACTACACTTTTTAAGATTTTCCTTTCGATGTCTGACAATGATTGTTTTTAGAAAATTTGCCATATTTGGTCTAAAAGCATATCATGCGAAATAGATAAAAACCAATTCAGAAGGTGATTCAATGAAGAGAGCAATGTTAGTCGCGCTTTTATCAACAGCTACGTTGTATGCGCAGGATAATCAGTCGGATATGAATAGTCCAATGAATACGAAGCCAAAGAGTGTGGCCAATGATCCAGCTGATAATAGTTCAAACGGCACAAAAGCCCAATCGAATGATCAAGGAACCACGAATCAGATGCCGCAATCTGGGGGAGAGATTGTTTGGATGGATAACTATGACCAAGCGTTGCAGACAGCCTCTCAGAGTAATAAGCCTGTAATTCTCTATTTCACAGGTTCTGACTGGTGTGGATGGTGTAAAAAGATGGATCAAGAGGTTTTCTCTTCTCCAGCCTTTGCTGAGGATGTGGGCAACAAGTTTGTATTTGTGAAAGTAGATTTTCCGATGAACAGCAAATTGCCAGAAACACAAGCACGTCAAAAAGACAAACGACCGAACCACCAACAAAAGTAAT
>CAZXQV010000076.1:0-5805 GCA_964643195.1 uncultured bacterium
AAGCCTGGGACGCTTGTAATAACAAACACCTTTGCAGTTCCCGGGTGGAAAGCTACAAAGGTGTATACAATCGATGATCTTTATAGGAGTCGTGTGATTACCTACCTTTTTTCTGGTGATGTCTTGGGCGAATGAAGCCAGCAATCACAAAACTAGCTAAAAACCAAGCGATCACATTGTCAGCAATCATCACGAGTACAAAGTTAAAAGGAAAGCCTGACCAGTTCCAAGCGGGTAACAAGCTCATCACCCCGATGACAAGGCCAATCATCGTTACAGCAAAAAGCTTCCACCCATAATTATTAGATGCCATCTGCATGACAATCAATGCTATGAGCAAGGCGCCAATGAAATAGGTGATCAAAGAGATGACTTGAGAGATGATCATTCCAGATTCTTGCACGTTTTTGTTGATAGAGAGAAAAATTTTGGTTCCGCTTAGGAGGCTTTCTGATTTACAGTCGTTAGGATAGGCGTAGATCCCACTGCCGATAGTTTGGAGATTGATTGCTTCAACTGCCGCTTTTTCATTTGGAAAGCTTTCCATAACATTGCAATGCCAAGGAAGGAGATTCCAAGATGCGAACATCCAAAGCCAAGCGATAAACCCGCCAATAAACGTCGATGTCCAAAGTCCCTTTGCCATATTTACCCTCTTCAAAATTGATTTATGTCTGTCATTCTTTTAGAAGAGCAACGGGAAAGATGTCAAATAAATTTATTTAAAGTGTCGTTGATTGCCTGAGTAACGGCATCTTTGCCAGCAGTGCCATCGATATTGACAAGCCTGCAGCTTTTTTCGTAGTAGTCTTTCACTGGAGCGGTTTCTCTATGATAAACAATAAGGCGTTCTTTCACGATTTCAACAGAGTCATCTTTTCTTTTGATCAGCTTGCCGCCCTCTTTATTGCAAATGCCCTCTACTTTTGGAGGGTTGATCAATGGATCATAAGGGGTGTTGCAGACTTCACAAACCATGCGGTCTTGAATACGGCGGATGATCTCTTGATCAGGAACATTGAGGTTGATCGCTAGGATTTGGCAATCGGTCAAATGGCGATCGATTTCCTCAGCTTGATTGACTGTACGAGGACAGCCATCTAAAATAAATCCTTGAGAGCAGTCAGGCTGTTCAATTCTGTTGTAGAGCATTTCGAGTACAATACTATCGGATACGAGTTGACCAGCATCCAGGGTGCTTTTTACTTTTTGTCCCAATTCTGTGTTTCTTTTGATGTTATCACGGAAAAGGTCTCCAGTGGAGATGTGGGGGAGATTGTATTTTGTGCAGATGAGACCCGCTTGAGTGCCTTTTCCAGAGCCTGGGGCGCCCAGCATCACAATCACTTTTCTAGCGCAGTTGTCATTAGACATGGCAAGGATTGTAAGTGGCATGCATAAAAAAAGGAACAGGAAAAGAAAGCCTTTCATGAAAAATCCTCACTAATTATGAGCAAGATTGTAGAGAAAAAAGTCTTTTTCATCAAAAAATTATAGCAAACCTGGAAAATAAATGCATGAATTTATTTTCCGGTATTAATTTTGAGCTTCTTCTTGAGGCACTGAGCGGTACCAAACAAGGCATAGCAGCGTGCCAATACAACCAAAACAGAGAGCTGAAAGCATCGGAATCGTCAAAGGACCAAAAACTACAATTCCTTCATCGCAGCTCGGCCCACCACCACAAATATCGATCGGATTCCACCAAGGAATTTCCTGGATCATAACTTGGTAGATGGCTAACATAAAACCGAGAATTACAAGTGGTAAAATGTACCTTGCTATCCCCAAACAACCGCGATAGGCAGCGATTCCTAATACGACAGCTAAGGGAAAGAGAGCGATGCGCTGATACCAACAGAGATGACAGGGCTCTAAATGTTTGATTTCACTGAAATAAAGGCTGGTCAATGTCCCAATCACTGCTAACATCCAAGCTGTATATAGGCCATAACGTTGAATCATTTAGAAACCTCTTCAATGAGATCTTTAATCTCTTTATAGGTAAGAGAGTGAACCTCAATACCATTCACAAAGAGAGTAGGAGTCGCAACCTTTCCATTCATAGCTTTTTTGGCCAGCTCCATGTTTTTTTGAAGACGTACGTGGTAACTCTGCATATCGATGCATTTTTCAAGCTGAGTGGGATTGATAGCAGGGGAGGTCTGTTTTGCCATCTCAACCAAGCGATCTGTCGTCGCCCAATCGAGATTCTCGTCAGGTTGATGGCTATACATGTATTCTAAATAGTCAAAGAAGAGTTCACTATTTGGATAAAGTGGATCTGAGTTGTAGGCGCAAAGAAGAGCTGTCGCAGCTGGCATCGAACCCGATAGGAATGAAACCGGGATGACAGTGAAGGTGGCTTTATTAGTATCTATAAAGTCCTTCTTAATTTTGGGGAAAATCTCTTTAGTGAATTTCGCACAGTTGATACATTTTGGCTCTTCAAAGATAACGATGTGTATTCTAGCTTTAGGACTCCCGATAGTGGGCTGATCCAAATAATTAATTTGGACAGAGGGAGGAAGATGGGATTTAGCGGCAATGACCACACCACCAGAAACAGCGATGATGAGGGCGAGAGTGATTAACACTAGAGTACGCGGAGCAAAATTCTTCATAACATCAATATAAAATATTTTTAATTATGAAGCTTGTGAAAAACTCCTTGGAATCAAGTAGGCCCATTTACTCTCTTAATAGTGAATTCAATGAGAGAGAAAAAAATCATTGTTCTGGGGATTGGCGCAACTGTTTTTTGTCTGATTGTTGCCGCTTCTCTTCCAACATATTTTCTTTAGAACGACGAGAGCGTCTCTTTTTTTGGCGGCGTACTTTTTCTGCAAGTTTTTCTCTTGCTGTTTTTTCACCCAAAATCTCTTTCTCAAGTTTTTCGCAAAGTAGCATGTGGGCATAGTAGTGGTTCAGGGAACGGTGACGTGTTTGCTGGCATTTTACTTCGGTGCCTGTTGGCAAGTGCTTGATATAGACGGCTGAATGACTTTTGTTGACCTTTTGTCCGCCCGCTCCAGAGCCGAGAATGTATTTTACAATCAGATCCTTTTCTTGGATCCCGAGTTTGTCCATGCGTTTTTTAAGGGCGTCGATTTTGTCTTGGTTGATCATGGTTGAAGCTCTGTAAAAGTTTCGGCCTCTGATACCACATTCTCTGGCGTAAAGCCAAACTTTTTCAATAAGCTCTGAAGGGGAGCTGACGCTCCAAAAGTCTGGAACGTTCACTTTGCCCTTCAACTGATAACATGCAAAGTACTGTGGTGCCTCAACGGATCTTGGTTTACTTTGCAGTTCATAACCCAATCAAATTGAAGAATTGGCAAAAGAGAGCCCAATAGCAATTCCCGCTGGCGCTTCGCCCAGCGAAGTGCTAAGCATTTGGCCCGCTTAGACCAGAATTCAATGTTCAGTGCGAAGATGCCTCGAATGATTCGGCTGCGGCATTTACCGAAAACTCTGCCATGGCGTCTTTTTAACCAACTCCTGACTTTGACACTTGCAACGCAAGTGTCAAATAATCAGATTTTTATGATCGAAATTTCAGGCACAACACTCACTTTTCAAGGTGGTACCTCGTTCGGTCTCAATGCCAAGAACCTGAAAAATTTTCTCAGCATCACCTGAAAGCATCGATTCCATTTTACGCTCATGTTTTGTCGACTGATCTTCAAAAACCGTTGTATGTACTTGATGCAATGCGTTTCTGATGCCGTCAGGGGTAAGATCGAAGCCTCTCTGCCGAAGCAACCATTCTAAAAATCTTGCAAAAAATAAATTCATGAAACAGAGTAAAACGTGTGTCTCGATCCGATACATATATAACTTGATAACACAAATATTGCGGATAGTCAATAGATTTTCCATGCACAACATTTAAATTTAAAAAAATTGAAAATCAATCACTTAGAAATTCTGAATAGCCCAAGTGTCAAAGTCAGGAGAGCAAAACAGCCTTAATACGGTCGCATACGCCTTTATCCCGCTCTTTTTTATGTTGGATCCTCAGCGATTCTCGTTCTATTTCGTCAAGAAAGTTTTTTTATGACAATTATTCAGCCACAAATGTGATTTTGAATAAAGAATTTTCTTCTCAAAAAATCTTCATTTACTATCGGTGTAGCTTTTGTAATTCGGGCAATTTGTATAATTGGTCCAAAGCATTGGGATTTGATATCTGACAACTTGCCACATTTAGAATTCGCAACCTTGGTACAACATTACCCAGGTGTTCTAAAAAATTACCCATTAGCCTGCAACCAGCTATGTCCAAAAACCGTAACTTAAGAAGATCAGGTAGGTGTGTCAAGAAATCGCTTTCTGAATTAACACATCTGGGGATAACTAACTTTTCTAATTCCGGTACTGCAACTAGGTATTGCAAGAAATCGCTGGGGAAGGGCCTGCAGTCCAAGATAAACAACTTTTCTAACTTACGGACATGAGCTAGATGTTTCAAGGCATCATCCTTTAATTCATTGCATTCGTATATATTTAGAGACAGCAATTTGGGCACAAGATATAGGTTCTCTAATTCATCATCTTTTGCATGAGTGATTGTCAAACGTAAGAGTCTAGGATATTGCTTCAAAACACTGCTTAAATCGCAGTGTTCGCAATCAACTATAATTTCCTTTAGATTAGGACAGACTTCCAAAACTCTTTTTATAGTTGCAGCCGGACTCCTGGATAAGTCGGCAGATTCAAGGAGTCCGACATCTAGACCAAGATAATCTAATAGAGAATCAGTGATTCGTGGACACGCTCTATTCAAAAGAGAGACAATAACTTTTCGTATATCAACAGTCCATTCTTTGTTTTTTCCTGTGATTTCGATGGGCTGCCCGGATGCATTGGTTATTATTTTAGCCTCATCAGAAAAAGATGAAACAACATTTTGAAAATATTGAGATGAACTCATTATCGATTCAGCGAAACGTAATGCAAACTGTTTTGGGAGCTCAGCAATTACGCCATTCATTATCACATCAGGCAAACGTGCAAGTGCCAATAAATCTTCATCACCAATGAAAGACATAATTTTTGCTGAACATGCTTTGAAAAGATCGGCTGCTCCAAAATAATGAAAAAATAACCCGCAATCTATATGCTGATTCACATCAAGATCATTTGGCAATCTATCTTCGACGATGGCATTCATAGCAATCGGGATTATTCCCGGATCTTCCAATGGATAGGGGAGTTCTATGTCAATCTTATCCTGATGTGCTTCAGAAAATTGTCCCCACAGAAGAGCATTGAGCATGGGTGATGTTTCGTAATGTCTTTTTGGTATCTCTAAAGAAACTGGACCGATCACTAAACAAACAAGAGGGCACTCTTCCACGCTGGTGGGTAAGGGTAATTCAGATACAAAACCTATTTTTTCAGCGATAACGCCTGGAGACACATAATAAACAGCCCCCCCCCTCCCCCCACCTAATTTTTGCTCAATAAGACCTTGTGGGATATAACTTCGCTCTACCCTTGTCCAAAGTCTACGGTAAGGATCTGGGCAATTAGCTGCATATGCAAAAGTATCTTGAATAACCTTTTGCACCAATGCTAGATTAGACGTTTCTCCGGAATTTAAGGGTCTCAGTTTATCGCCTTCTGCAGTGAGGTTGTCGATTGGAGTAGTGGCTAAACATTCTAGGTTGTTTTGTATAAATAGATGCATTATTTTCTCCTAATTTTTATTACTGACGCTTTCTAGCCATTTACGAGCCTCAGACACCACATTCTCTGGCGTAAAGCCAAACTTTTTCAATAAGCTCTGAAGGGGAGCTG
>CAZXQV010000077.1:0-5779 GCA_964643195.1 uncultured bacterium
AAATTAAACTTTTTAATATGAAACGTTGCTTTGGTGATGAACACCCTCTCTACGCGCGCTACCACGATGAAGAGTGGGGAGTTGCCATTCACGATGACCAAAAACTCTTCGAAATGCTCATTCTTGAAGGTGCCCAAGCTGGCCTCAGCTGGATCACTGTCCTCAAAAGACGCGAAAACTACCGCAAACTCTTTCACCACTTTGATCCCAAAAAAGTAGCAGGGATGAGCGATGGCGAACTCGAAAGCATTTTGCAAGATCCCGGCGTCATCCGGAATCGACTCAAAATCTTTTCAACTCGTACCAACGCCCAAATCTTCCTCAAAATCCAAGAAGAATTCGGCTCTTTCGATCGCTACCTCTGGAGCCAAATTCCTGATCCCTTAATCGGAAAATGGCAAACAAAAAAAGAAGTACCTACTTCATCTCTATTGAGTGATGCTATCTCTAAGGATTTAAAAAAACGAGGTATGAGTTTTGTAGGGTCCACAATCATCTATGCCTACATGCAGGCAGTCGGTATTGTTAATGATCACCTAATAACTTGTCATATAGCCAATTCGCTATATCCAAATGAAAGAACTGTAACAGCAAAAATTGGTTGATTCTCGAAGAAGCTCGACTTTGTACAACTTTTTGATTGGTTCGCTGGAGCGAGCCAATCAAAAAGTTGTACAAAGTCGAGAGAAGAGCAAATTAATACTCATTGCAAGAGTTAAATCCACAAAAGAGGATCATATAGTGCAGCAGATTTGACAGATCATTTTGAATCGCATGTTTTTAAATATGAGTGAGAAAGGATCTGTTAAAGATGCTGTACTAGATGGTTCTCTTTTATGGATTTAATTCTTGCAATTAGTATAAGCTAAGACTATGTTCAATCAAGCAATCCACCTCCTCCACTTCATAACCATCATCCTATTCTTTCTTATTTCCTACATCCTCTATCGCATTTTCCGCTTCGCTATGGAAAAAATGGCCAAAACTCCACTAGCCCAAAGAGTCGTGAAAAATCTACACCGCCCCATATTAGCTCTCTTTATGGAAGCTGCAGCTTTAATCGCTCTCTATTTTTTCGAAACGAATGAGAAATTCACTCACTTTTTCCACTCATTAATTCTAGTCCTTATCGTCATCACTGTAGGCTCTCTCGTTGCTCTCATCACCCATAACCTCTTCCTCCATATAATCGAAATCTACAAAAAAGATCCAAAAAGACGCTCCTCTGTTGTCCAAATACAGTTC
The DNA here is from genome assembly GCA_964643195.1 of uncultured bacterium. Classification (GTDB taxonomy): domain Bacteria; phylum Chlamydiota; class Chlamydiia; order Chlamydiales; family JAAKFR01; genus JACKPM01. Next base: position 1,246 of record CAZXQV010000077.1, read on the forward strand.
TGCTACCGCCTTGTCCTCATCGCAATCGGTATATTAACACTCGGTGGTCTTCTCCTTCTATTTCCTACTGCTAAACACCTGGGTGTCGGACTTTTGGGATCAGCCGGTGTAGTAGGACTCGTCGTCGGTATGGCCGCCCGCCCTATCTTCCTCAACCTCATGGCAGGTCTCCAAATCGCTATGAATAAAACCATCAATCTCGATGATGGGTTGACGATCAACGGCGAATTTTGTCGTGTAGAATCTATCCACCTTACCTACGTTGTAGTCGTCAGTTGGGACCTAAAGCGCAGTGTCATTCCCATTTCAGATTTTATAGATAAATCATTCCAAAACATGGATCTATTTCATAAAGAAAAAATTGGGACAGTCTTTCTCCACGTTGATTACAGAACACCCGTTGAAATAATTCGCAACAAGTTTGAGGAAATAGTAAAAAGCTGTCCTTTTTATAATGGACGCCTTAACAAACTGCAAGTCTATGAGATGACGGAACATACCATGCAGCTTAGACTGCTTATGTCAGCAGATGATGCCCCTACAACACTTGAGCTGAAATGCTATGTACGTGAAAAGTTGATCGAATTTTTGCAACAAGTGCATCCTTATGCTCTACCTATTATACGCGAATTGCTGCTAAAGGAATAAATATGTCTGGTTATGATGATGAGAGTGTTATACCACGGTCAAGATTAAAGTTTTTACTCGGCCAGTTTGAAGATGAACTCAATACCATCCAGAGAATTTTTACTCACTCTCTTCCCAAAGATCCAAATGAGACTGGAAGAGATTTTAGTGCAGAATTTTGGGGATTGAGAAGCACTGCTGAAGAGCTCGGTTCAGACTATTCTTTTTTAATCGATAGATTGATTGATGATTATGAGTCTTTTAAAACAACCCCTAATTCTGCAAAATTGGAACAGCTATTTTTGGACGTCAAAAGTCTTCAACTTCTCTTGACTGGATGATCTAGCTCCGTTATTCTTCATTTTTTCTTTTTCTTGGAGAATAGTATGAGAGAGCTTGTTTTTGGTTTAATGATTCTATGCGCAGTTCCTTTGACTGGTGAGATAGTAGAAATTAGTAATTTTCATGAGATCAAACAATATGTCTCAGATGAAACTCTCGTCATCTTAGATATCGATAATACACTACTCATGCCGCAGCAAGAGCTCGGTTCTCACCAATGGTTCCGCTATCGTGTCAATCATTACCGTAAGATGGGAAAGAGTTACCAAGAGGCGCTTGAACTCGCTCTTCCTGAGTGGGAAGCTGTTCAGAATATCACAGCTGTTCAACTGGTAGAGGAAAATATCCCTGAAGTGATCTCATCTCTACAGAAGCAAAATGTTAAAGTAATCGGTTTGACTACCCGTGGACTGGCCCTTGCGATGAGAACAGTACAACAATTGGATAGCGTTGGTATCGATCTGTCGACGACAGCTCCTTCAAAAGAAGAAATCCCTCTGCTTAACCCTCATGCGATACTCTTTAGAAAAGGCATTCTCTTTACAGCAGGAACACATAAAGGTAAGGGGTTGCAACAGTTGCTAGCAAAGGTTAACTGTAAGCCGCGCAACATTGTCTTCATCAACGACAAGAGGGGAAATTTACGACAGCTCGAAGAGGGAGTGAATGAGTTAGAGATCCCCTTTACAGGACTGCGCTATGGCTACTTAGATAATAAAGTGCGCGATTTCCGTGCTGACATCGCAGACCTTCAATTTGAGGCATTTAAAGCAATCATATCAGATAAAGCAGCAGAGACAATTTTAAATTCAAAAGGATAGTATAGCAAAACTCTATTTTCGTTATGGCGCTGCAGGCAGTGCTAAAACGCTCAATTTGCTTGCAGTCGCGCATATAGCTGAATCGACTATATATTTTTTCACGAAAAAAATGGGGCCCCCAACCTCCATGTCAGAGTCCCCAACCGTTTCCAACCTTAGGGGGTAGCTGGAACCGTACTACGCGCTCAATATAACAAAAAACTTTTTTATTTTAAGAAAAAATTAAGATTTTTGAAAAATTTTTTGTAAGTAGACGGAGATCAGCATACTTGGAAAAGTATCAAGGGGGCTAAGAATCAGTGCGAGCGCAGAGAGCTTGAACTGAACAGAGTATAGTTTTTCTTTTTGAAATTTTAACAATAAGTCAAAGATTAAATTTTCATCCAACTTTTCTGCAAAGAAATTATTAAACAGAGCTCTAAGTGTTATAATTAGTAAATAAAAAATTTCTTTTCTTTTTGGTTCATAAATCGACTTCATGGGATAATAGAGATAGGGACTACTGTCTCAAGGAGAGTGAGTTATGGCCAATCTTAGTATTCTAGAAGCACTTGACAACTTGAATGTTCTTGTGGACGTAGATTCCATCGATCAGATTGAGGTGACTGAAGATGCGCAGCTAGTCGCCCATTTCGGCGATAGAGAAGGGGACTACTGGGTGAAAGCAGGCTCTGATGAGATGACACAAGACGCCATTCGTGAGACATTCAAAAGCGTACATGAATACCTTGTCCACTTTTATAATCAAACACGCGCAAAGGATGGCGATTCTAAAACCCTAATCGAAGGAATCAACTCCGTCATGGTACTCGTGGGCGAAGCTGCCAATAAGCTGGAAAAGCACGGCTCTATATTTAAGAAGCATGTTATGGATGTTCCAGAATATCAAGAACTGCAAAATTTCTATAGAAATCGTGTGATCCACGAGTTGTTCACCGAATTTGCAAAAACTCCCGTTGTCAAACAGCCTGAAGAAGAAGAGGTGGAAGAGATTGCGGGCGTTCATATTTTAAATGACATCGATACAATCAAACGAGACCACCTCTATGAGCTCTTTGCATTAAAAAATGAAGCGGGACATGACTTCTACACTATGCATCTATCACGCAATTTAAAACTCGCCTGTGACTTTGGGCATTATCAAGAGCACCATGGGGCCGATGACCCTTTTATACAGATCAAGAATTGGGAAGACCGCTCTTTGCACCTTCATGCGAAACGTATCCTCAATAAATCGAAAAATCTCCTCGAAGCGTTCTATAAGAGTGCTTATAAATATAGAGAGATGGAGATCATTAAGCTTGTACATAGCTCGGTGATGGCATTGATGCTGGCTGCAAACCCTCGCAATCTCCTCCGACAATTTTCCCAAAAGGGCTGTATCTTCTACTTTTCAGACTTCCAACAATTTTTGAGAGATGCTTTGCATACTCATGAATATGAAAGACTTCTTGTATATACTCCAAGTCAGCCTTTTTTCCAAGATGTGATGAATTTGATCGCTGCGTTAGTGACTCATTTCTTCTTAGAGGGGAAGTTCTCCGATGAAGCAGCAGCTTCTCTTCATCACCTTGTAGGACAAAAAAAGGGCAAAATGTCTGAGTGCTTTCATAATGGTTGGATGGCGATTGAGCACAATTTCGAACAACATCCCAACGGTCCTGTTTTTAAAGCTTTAGATGCTGTGCGCGATGAGGGAGAAAAGTCTTTTGACCCCCTCATTCAAGGCAATTTGCCCAATTTGGAATGCTCATTAAGTAATGGTACCGATCTTTTAAGAATGCCCTCTCCTATTCATCAGCATTCTATCCTACGCGCTGAAATCGTAGAAGAGTTCAAAACCTACTTGCGTGCATCCAAAGAGAGCCACCTCTTGATTAACTTTCAAGACCGCACCTCATGGAAGGAGCATGCACGTTCCCTTGCGATTGAAGAGCTTAGTCGGAATGCTGAATTTGCAGATCAACTGACTGTAGTCACTCTGGCTAAAGATACCGACTATTATGATCAAATAGGAATCTATGAAAATATTGGCGATGCGAAAGAATTCATAGAGCAGTTTGCCCACCATCTTGGAGAAGAGCAAACAGGTTATTACTTCCCTGCGAAGATACGTGATAAACTCTTGCCTGGTTGGGTCGCCAAGTTGATTCATCAAATCCACACAACCTTTTTCAACAAGAAGGCTGAACTCTCTAAACCGGAACGACTAGACTTTATCTCTATTGCTTACATCATGATCGAATTGAAATTGATCGAACTCATCGAACCCTCTTTTCTCACCCACTGTTCGAAGGATGGTCTCGATATTGGTGGTACCTCAACAGTCTCTTTATTGGCCTTTCTCCATGAAGACAAGAAATGGAATGAGGCAGAAAAAAACCGCTTCTTTGAGCTGCTCTTTTTGCCTACTATGATGCTGCGCGAAAGAGCACCCCACCCTGAAAGAATGGAGAGGCTCGAAGCTCTTTTGCGTAGACTAGAAGAGAATGGGCACTATTTGCAAGAGTTTGAGGCTCTTTTCAAACGAGAGACGTTGCATATTTCCGTTCAAGATAGTTAAGGTAGGCTGTTGTACTCAGTTTTTTCGAAGTCACATTCTTCACCAACTCGGCGGAAGAGAAGGTCCTACCAAAGCGGTGGATCTTCTCCTTTTGCCAATCACGGATGAAGAGTAATCCCCCATGACTGAGCCGCTTCTCCCAATCGGGAAAATCTTTCGCACAAGCTTCGAAGAATTGCGC
>CAZXQV010000078.1:0-5776 GCA_964643195.1 uncultured bacterium
GAAATTTCGTAATGCAGTATTGCCAGGAGATACTTTGCATCTCTATGCGGAAGGTAAAGTATTTAGCAGTAAAGGTGGTCGTGTCATTGCACGTGCAACTGTTGGTTCAAAGGTTGCAGCGGAAGCAGAAATCGGATACGCTTTGGTAAACAGAAAGGAATTCTTCGATCATGGATAGAGGAAAAATTCACCCACAGGCGTTTGTCGAAGAAGGTGCTACCCTTGGGAAAAATGTTACTATTGAGCCTTTTGCTGTGGTACGCAAGAATGTGATTCTTGGTGACAATGTAACGATTAAGTCACATGCTTACATCGACGGTTTTACTACAATTGGAGCAGGCACGACGATTTGGCCATCGGCTGTAATCGGAACACAGACTCAAGATCTTAAATATCGTGGAGAGAAGACTTTCGTCACGATTGGCAAAAACTGTAACATCCGTGAGTGTGCGACGATCAATAGTTCGACTCACGAGGGAAGTTCTGTGAATGTCGGCGATAACTGTTTGATCATGGCTTATTGCCATGTCGCGCATCACTGCTCTGTGGGCAATAATGTTGTCATGAGCAACAATTCTTTATTGGCTGGTCATGTCATTGTTGAGGATCATGTGATCATTGGCGGAATGACGCCTATCCATCAGTTTGTACGGATTGGAAAGCATGCGATGGTGGGAGGAATGAGTCGTGTGACACATGATGTTCCACCTTACACAATTGGTGGTGGCATTCCTTATATTATGGGTGGCATCAATCGGATTGGGTTGCGTCGCAAGGGTTTTTCATTTGAGACGCGCCGTGCGCTTTTCCAAGCTTATCGTTTGCTCTATCGTTCAAGATTAACTTTGCACGAAGCGCTTGAACAGGTAGAGAAAGAGGTGAAAATGAGTCCGGAAGTCGATCATTTTGTCTCTTTTTGCCGTGCGACAAAGCGTGGGCTCATCGGGACTCGTGGTGTCCATGGAGGCATTTCTAATAAGCCTCAAGGCAAATCGGAAGATTTCTCTGACTCATCTCCCCAAGACATGTTAGTCGAAGTCGAATCATAAATTGATCTGTTAGTCTTTTTAAAACTGTTAGCGAGATGGATGAATGAAAATCGTTTTTTTTGGCACTCCAGATTTTGCAAAAAAAATTTTGGAGCAGTTGGTTCTGGCTGATCAGAACGTGATTGGTGTAGTGACGAATCCTGACAAAGCGGTCGGGCGAAGTAGCGACAAGCAGCCCTCGCCGGTCAAAAAATATGCTGAGAAGAGGGGTATTCCCGTCTATCAGCCGCTGAAAGCTTCAGAATCAGCGTTTGCTGCATTTTTAAAAACCTTGCAAGCCGATCTTTTCATCGTTGCTGCCTATAGCGAAATTTTAAAAGAAAATATTTTGACCATACCTCCAAAGGGTTGTATTAATGTGCATGCTTCCTTGCTTCCTCGTTATAGAGGGGCGGCACCGATTCAAAGAGCCATTATGGCTGGAGAAAAAGAAACGGGTGTCACGATCATGGCGATGGCGGCGAAGTTGGATGCGGGCGACATGCTGAAAGTGGTAAAGACTCCTATTCCAGAGGATATGACTGCTGGCGAACTTTTTGATGTTCTAGCCAAAATCGGGGGCGAAGCTCTTGTGGCGACGCTGCCTGAAATTGAAAATGGGACTGTACAACCTGTTGTACAAGATAGTCACAACACAATCTATGCTAAAAAATTGTCTCCACTTGATGGCGAATTAGATTGGTCTAAATCTGCAAAAGATCTTTATAACCAATTTCGTGGAGTGACGCCTAAACCAGGGGCTTGGTGTATGGTTGAGGTGCATGGCAAAGCCAAAAAAATGTTAGTCAAAAAAGCGAGGAAAAATGCCGCTTCGAGCCAAAGTGGCGGAGAGCTATTATCTGATAGCCAATTGCTTGTTGCCTGTGGTGGCGGAGGTAGCCTAGAGCTGCTCGAGGTGCAGCTAGAAGGCAAAAAAGCTCTGAATGCGCATGATTTTCTTAAGGGCACTCCACGTCATAATATAAAATTTTAACTGTGAGCAATTTATCTTCTTTACACCATTTTAATTTTATGATATTCTGGCGGCAAAACAAGATTGGAGATAGGTTCAGATGGGTTGCACGTTGAGTAGTACGAGAAAGGTGTTTGGTGGGGAAATAAGTTTAGCCCGTATTGAAAGGTTCCCTAAAGGCAGCGACGGTCGTGACAAGTTTGCTAAAGCGGTAGCAGCAACCGCTGTACTTGCTGCTGCGATCTCTGAACATGTTAACGGCAAAACACATCCAACCACAACAGAGGCTCAAAGGGTTGCAAGCTTTGCTAATACGGCGCGTGATGTTAACGGCCTCCTCAATATCTTTGGGGGAGTTCTTTCTACGATTCGAAACATCTCGTTTACAGTCTTGCCCTCTCTTTTCATCAATCTGAATAATAATACAACTGTTTATTTGCGTGGAGGCCCTAAGCAGGGCCAAAACCCTACGCCTCAACAAAGATTGGATAGTGCAACTCTGTCTTTTGAGAAAAAGCTCGCTGTCATTGAGAGTGTTGCAGCGCTGATTACAGCAATTGCTTACACGATCGGTTTCGGCGTCTGTCGTGTGATCAGTTTTGCAGGAAGAGTCAGAGGTCAGCTGGGAGTCGGAGCTCAGAACATGGTAAAGGCTTTTGCTCCACTGATGTTCATCAGTCACGTCACAGCGCTTGTTTCCAATGGAGCTGCTCTCTGGCGTAGGCATAAAATTGCTGTTCAGGCGCTTGCTTCTGCCGATTCTAACTCAACCTTCGGCCTACATTATACACAGCAAACAGTCGTTTCTGCACTCAGTATGGGCGAAGCAGCTCTCGAAGTCGTCTGTGATGCAGTTAAATTCGGCGCTCCGGTTCCTCCGATCCCAAGAGCAGTATTAGCGGTCATCATTGCTATATTTGGCATCGCCAAAGTTTGGGGGTTAACTTACGAAGTTCCAAAATCAGCATAAATTCACTTGAGATAAATCGGGGAGGTCTGGTAATCTCCCTGATTCGTTTCCAAAGAGAGAGCGTTGATCGCCCTTCCAGAGGAAATCCTAAAACATAGGTAATCGCAGATTACTTCTTAGGGTTCACTGGCGTGTCTTAGGAAACATTGCGTTTTGCAGAGGTTGATATGATAAAAAAATTGAAGTTGATGGGAACCAAGCGTGGAATGACGCAGCGTTTTGACGACAAGGGTAATGTTGTTACCTGTACCGTTATTCATGCTGAGCCAAACATTGTGACCCAGATCAAGCGCAAAGAATCTGATGGCTATAATGCGTTGCAAGTTGGTTATGGAAAGCTTGCGACTAAAGATCCGCGCACTATGAAAAAGCGTGTCACTAACCAGCTGCTCGGTCATTTTAAAAAGGCCAGCGTTGAGCCGCGTCGCTATCTTTCTGAGTCTCGCATTGAGAATGTAGATGAGTATAGCGTCGGACAAGAGTTGACTATTCAGCTTTTCAGTGAAGTTGGCTTTGTTGATGTAGTCGGCATGAGCAAGGGTAAAGGATATCAGGGCGTAATCAAGCGTCATAACTTTGCTGGAGGTCCTGCAGCTCACGGTTCGGGTTTCCATAGACATTCTGGTTCGACGGGTATGCGTTCGACGCCGGGGCGCTGTCTGCCTGGCGGCAAAAAAGCGGGTCGCATGGGCTATGAGCGTGTGACAGTTCAAAATCTACGTGTGGTTGCCGTCGATGAGGCGCGCAACTTGTTGATCGTAGCGGGAGCGATTCCAGGTGCAAGAGGAAGTCTCGTGCATGTCGTCCCTGCTCTCAAGAAGAAGGTGAAAAAGTGACTGCTCTTAAGAAATACAATCTGAAAGGCGAAGAGCTTGGCGAAGTAAAAGTCGACAAGACGCTTATGGAAACTGAAGCTAATGCTCAGATGGTGAAAGATTATATCGTTGCGCTTCGTCGTAACCAACGTCAATGGTCAGCTAATACAAAAGGCCGAAGCGAAGTGAGTCATTCTAACAAAAAGCCTCGCAAGCAAAAAGGCACTGGTAGTTCACGTCAAGGTACCCTGGCCGCTCCTCAATGCCGTGGTGGTGGAGTTGTGTTTGGTCCAAAACCTAAGTTTAACCAGCATGTACGCATCAATCAAAAAGAGAAGCGCGCTTCAATTAACGCGCTGCTCGCCCAGAGAATTAGAGAGAACGATGTGATCGTTCTTGAAGATGAAGCGATCAGCCTGAAAAAGCCAAGTACAGCAACTGTTGCAGCCTTTCTCAAAGGTCAATCTATCCGTCCGAGAAAAGTTCTCTTTGTTGGTGGTGGCGAGATGATCGCGAAAAGTGTCCGTAACCTCCAAGGTTCGACAACAATACTGCCTATGAATGTCAATGGCTATGATCTGTTGGTTGCTCAGAAAGTTGTGATCACAGAATCAGCCCTCAAAGAGCTAATGAAGGTGTCAGTATGAATGATCCTTATGCAATTGTGAAAGCACGCTATGTAACGGAAAAATCTGGAGTTATCGAAGGATTAGTAAATGCTAACTCCAATCCCTCTCTCGCTAGATGTAACGCGCCTAAGTATGTGTTTTTAGTGGATATGAAGGCTAATAAAGAGCAAATTCGTCTCGCAGTTGAGGCGATCTATAAAGAAAAAGATGTTAAAGTCGCATCAGTCAATACGCTTATAATGAAAGCTAAAGTGGCAAAACGCGGTCGTCGTCGTGGGCGTCCTGGTGTAAAAGCAGCTTTCAAAAAAGCCATTGTGACGATGGAACCGGGTAATACCCTGGATAATGTGTAGAGGTTTTTAGAGATGCCAAGGAAATTTAACCCAACCACTCCAAGCATGCGTCAGCTTGTCTTGCCTAGCAAAGACGAATTGACTCGCGTGAATGAAGTTGAGGATTCAAGTTCGCGTACAGAAGTTAAGCCTCTGAAGAAGCTTATGCTCTCCAAGCGTCGTACAAATGGCCGTAATAACAACGGTCATATTACCTGCCGCCATAAAGGTGGAGGTCATAAGCGTCACTACCGCTTGATTGACTTTAAGCGTCAAAAAGAGGAGATCATTGCGAAGGTGGCTTCTGTTGAGTATGATCCTAATAGATCAACGCACATTGCCCTTCTGTTTTATGCTGATGGTGAGAAGAGTTACATTTTGGCGCCAAAAGGTTTGAAGCATGGTGACGAAGTCTGTTCAGGGCCAAAGAGTCCTTTTAAGACTGGTTGCTGCATGAAACTGAAGGCAATGCCTTTAGGTTCTGTGATTCACAATATTGAAATGCGTCCAGGTGCTGGTGGAGTGCTCGTGCGCTCAGCGGGATCAAGTGCGCAGCTAGTGGCCAGAGCCAATGGTTATGCGACATTGAAGATGCCTTCAGGCGAGTTCCGCATGATCAATGATGAGTGCAAAGCAACTTTTGGAGCACTTTCAAATGCAGAGCACAACTTAAGAGTAGATGGAAAAGCAGGTCGTGTACGTTGGAAAGGTGTTAGACCTACAGTACGTGGTACAGCGATGAACCCAGTTGATCACCCGCACGGTGGTGGTGAAGGACGTCATAACGGTTATATTCCTCAGACGCCATGGGCAAAGCAGACCAAAGGTATGCGTACACGTAAGAAGAGCAAAACGAAGAAGTGGATCGTTAAAGATCGCAGGAAGTAGTAATTTATGGGTAGATCGTTAAAGAAAGGGCCCTTTGTGGACCATCATCTTAAGACTAAAATCGAAAAGATGAACAGAGAGGGAAAAAAGACCCCAATGAAAACCTGGTCACGCCGTTCAACGGTATTACCAGACATGATT
>CAZXQV010000079.1:0-5742 GCA_964643195.1 uncultured bacterium
ATGATAAAAAGAGAATGGCGCAAGCTACCATGAACCGAGTCAATGCAAAATTTGGAAAGCAAACGCTCTCTTTTGCTATAACAGGCCGCGATCAAGATTGGTGAGTGAAGAAAAACTCTGTTCGCCTGCCTATACAATCAAATGGGATGAAATCTTGAACATTCAAATCTAATGGATCAACTTTTTGGCACAGTAGAACGCATCACTTTTCACTCCGATGAGACGGGTTTCACTGTTGCGCGTTTGGCTGTTCCCCGAAAGAAAGATCTCGTCACTATCGTCGGCTCCTTTGCTGAGCTACAGCCAGGAGAGTCAGTCCGCTTGCTTGGTGACTGGAAGGTCAATCCGCAGCATGGGATGCAGTTCCAAGTTAAAGAGTGTCACATTGAGACCCCCACGGATGTTATTGGGATTCGGAAGTATCTTGAATCGGGGATGGTGAAAGGCATTGGACCCACTTTTGCGAAGCGTATTGTCGACTATTTCAAGGAGAAAACTCTCGATGTCATCAGTGAGAATCCTGAGAGGCTTTTGGAAGTGCGGGGGGTGGGTCTTAAGAGAGTCGAGTCAGTGAAAAAGAGCTGGAAGGAGCATCAAGCGATCCGTGGCGTCATGATCTTCCTGCAAAAGTACAATATCAGCCCTTCCTACGCTCAAAAGCTCTACAAAATCTATGGGAATGATGCCGTTGACCGACTGAAAGAGAATCCCTTTTCACTGGCACAGGAGATCCGCGGGATTGGTTTTAAGACAGCGGACCGGGTAGCTACAGAGATGGGTTTTCCGAAAGATGCTTTCCAACGCATCGATACGGGCATCGATTATATATTCATGGAAGTTGCTGGAGAGGGGCACACCTGTTTTCCCAAGCAGGAATTCATCGAGCGTGCAAGCACCATGCTAGAGGTCAATGCTGCCGAAAGACTGGAAGCCCACATCGCGTGCGAAAAGGTCATAGAAAAAGAAGGGTTTGTATTCACACGTCAGCTTTTCATGACTGAGAGAGGGATTGTCCGCGAATTAGAACGTCTTTCCAAAAATAAAGATACATTGATACAAATCGATACAGAGCGAGCGATTAAGTGGGTCCAGGAAAAGCTAAAAATTGAGCTTGCAACGATGCAGAAAGAGGCGGTTGCTTCTGCGCTTTCTCACAAATTGCAGATCATCACAGGGGGTCCTGGGACTGGAAAAAGCACGATCACGAAAGCGATTTTAGCGATCACGGAAAAACTGACTCGTAAGATTGTCTTAGCGGCTCCCACTGGAAGAGCCGCAAAAAGAATGAGTGAGATTACAAGAAGAGAGGCTGTGACTATTCACTCTCTTCTACAATTCGATTTCAAAGAGGGTGGATTTAAGAGAAACCATGATAATCCCCTTCTTTGCGATTTGATCATCATCGACGAAGCCTCAATGATCGACACAAGCCTCATGTATAGCCTTCTGAAGGCTATTCCAAATCATTCTCGAGTCCTGCTGATTGGAGATGTCAATCAGCTCCCAAGCGTGGGTCCTGGCTCTGTGCTGAAAGATCTGATCGGTAGTAAGAAGATGGCCACGATTGAGCTTACTGAGATTTTTCGTCAGGCAAAAGGTTCGCGTATCATCACCAATGCGCACAAGATCAATGCGGGAGAATTTCCTGACCTTACAACTGAGAAGAACAGCGATTTTTTCTTTACAAAGTGTGAGGAGCCGGAAGAGGTATCGGCCAAAATCTTGGATTTGGTTGCGACTCGTCTCCCGAAAAGTTACAAATTTGATCCGATCAAGCACATTCAGGTGCTTTGTCCCATGAAGCGGGGTCCTATTGGTACAGAAGCGCTCAATCGTCTTTTGCAAGAGAGAATCAATCCCCGTGGTGATGCACTGACTTTTGGCTCTCTCAAGATTGGATTAGGCGACAAGGTGATGCAGCTGCGCAATAATTACAACAAGGAGGTTTATAATGGGGATATTGGCTGTGTGACCCAGATCAACCGTGAGGAGAAGCTAGTCACAATCAGCTACGACAAGGAGGTTGACTATGAATTCCATGAGTTGGATGAGATTACCTTGGCTTATGCGACATCGGTGCACAAGTATCAAGGGAGTGAGGCGCCTTGTGTGGTGATTCCCGTCCATACGGCCCATTTTATGATGCTCCACCGCAATTTGCTATATACTGCGGTCACGCGTGCGCGGCGGCTGGTTGTTCTTGTGGGCACAGGGAAGGCAATTGCGATTGCAGTCAGCACCAATGACGCCATTTGCAGACATACTGGATTGAAAAAAGCTCTCATTGAGAGTAATACTAATTGCAAGAGTTAAATCCACAAAAAAGGAAGGCCAGCTCGTTGGGAGTTGATCGAGGAGTGATCGGCTGAGATTGTCTGCAGCAATCACTCTCGGAGAGAGAAAAAATGCTTAAGGTGAGTTATTTACCACTATCCTGTTCAGGAGTCAGCACTCTCAGAAGCACTCTGATTGGAATCGCTCTGGCTGCTTCTATTTTTAGACCTTGGTGTACCGCTCGACCTAAATTTTGAAGGACGTACCTCTTTACCGCTTTGCCCTAAATTCGAAAATTGATTAACTATAAATTAATATATAATTAATTATAATTTAATATTTTAGTGTTATAATTATTCGCATGGAAATAAATTAATAAAAATATAATTAGGAAAAATACTATGGCTATTAATGAAAATAAATTAGTCCTCACGCATGCCCAAAAACGTCAAGAGATTTGTGAGAATCTCGGAACGGTGTCCACGGTAGGCTTCGTGGTCTGCACCATCTTCGCTGCGGCCGCTATTTCGTGTTGGATGAAACGTTTGGATTGGCGCGTCGTGGTTCATCCTTCTATTTCGTCCACTGTTTCTCTTACTGTTATCTCAGCTGTATCTGGTGTATCAGCAATCACTGCCTTGGTCGCAAGGATTATCCTTGGGCGCACAAAGAGAGTAGAGATTAAGCCTTTCGATTGGCTAAATTTATAGGGGTGAAGTAGGGTAATTTTTTTTCCCAACGGGGAGGGTGCTCCGTACCCCTCCCTACGCCAAATTCGAAATATTCTGTTTTCTCTGAGGCATCAAGAGGATCAAATAAGAACTGGTGATCGCCTGGCTTTGCAACAAGCAGATATTTCATCTTCTGTTTTTCCAATAATCTCGACTTTGTACAACTTTATCGAGTAGGAGGGGGCCTTTCAGCTCCCGTCCTCTCACACCACCGTACGTACGGAACCGTATAAGTTCGAGGTTTCTTCCATTGTCGCCAAAGGATTCTCCTTATCTTGCGTCTAATCCACCCATCCAAGCTCCCGAAAATGCTTCGAGCCTCCGCTATACCAAAATAGTTTGCCCACCCTCTGGTGATCAGCATAAGTTGCTTTCGGATGCTCTCCGTTAGCTTACTCCCTCTCATCTTCTTGGTTAGTACGGAGCTCTCCCCCGATTCTTCTGTTTTAGCTTTGCATTCATCCTCTTTTCTGCGATTTTCTGTTGTCATAGAAGTTTGGGTCTTTCCTTCGTTTGATTTGTACAAGGTCGAGATTAACGATAAATTAATATCTACTTAATTAAAATTAAATATTTTAGTTATATAATTATAGCATCGAAATAAAGCAACAAAAATATAAAGAGAACAAATACTATGTTTACGAATAAATTAGGCAACCGTAGCCAGATGAGGGATCAAGTGAGCGATGCCGGAGAACTTGACAGGTCTATGCTGCGCATGGCCGCCGTTGGGTGCATCGTCTGGAGCGTCTTATTGGCGTTGGGTACTCTGGGTACCAGTAGATATGGCATGAATATGCCTTCTATTTTTTTAGCTTCTGTGTCAGCTGTATTGGGTGTATCAGGAATCGCTTTATTGGCTGCAAGTATTATCCTTGGGCGCACAAAGAGAGTAGAGGTTAAGCGTGTCGAGACGAATCTCTAGCCTGAAAGAAAGATAACAGTTCAATCGAGTGGGAGGGAGTTTTAAAGGTACATCCTTTTTGAACTAGCTTAAGAGACTTTTGAACCGGCGGGCAGGTTTTGAATGGTGACAAGTTCTAGCTGGTTGTCGATGCTGCCTGCAAGCACCATCCCATGACTTTCTACGCCCATCAACTTCGCTGGTTTGAGATTCGCCACCAAAATCACTTTCTTGCCCACAAGCTCTTCTGGAGAATAATATAGGCTAATGCCTGAAACCACCGTCCGCTTCTCAAAACCTAGGTCTACTTCGAGTTTCAACAGCTTTTTGCTCTTCTCCACCTTCTCAGCTGACAGAATCCTTGCTACACGCAAATCCACTTTGTCAAAATCATCAATCGTAATGAGCTCTTTCAAAGGATTCATAGGTGGCTCCTGGACAGATCCCACGTGCTGCTTATTCAAAATCGCAAGTTCCGCCTCGATCACATCATCCTCCACTCTGGGAAATAAAATTGTCGGCTTTGGCAATCCTGTTCCCGCTTTGAGCTCCATCACTTTGACTTCATCCCATAAAGGCAGTGTATCAAGGGCCAGCATCTTCCAAATCTTAGTCGAAGTTTCCGGCATCAATGGCTGACTCACAAGAGCGAGTAACTTGATGCAATCGAGAGAGAGCGCAATCGTCGTTTGATTCTGTCGATCTTTCCACGGCATCTTCAAATCAAAATAGACATTGGCCTCTTGAGCCAATTCCATAATCAACTTCGCAACCTTACGCAAACGATAATCTGCGTAGGCCTCTTCAATTTCAGAAACAAGACGGATCATGGTGTTTTGGAAGCGATAATCGATCTCTTCTAAATCACCCATTTTAGGAATTTTCCCCTCCATCTTACTCTGCACAAATACCAGAACACGGTTGACAAAGTTGCCAAATTTGCCAAGCAACTCCGTATTGCAGCGCATCTGAAACTCTTTCCAACTAAAGTCAGAATCTCCACTCTCTGGCGCTGTCGCTGCCAGATGATATCGAATCTGTTCGGAACTGAATTTTTCAAAAAAGCCGTCGAGATCGACATACCATCCATCTGACTTGCTAAATTTTTTCCCTTCAAGATTGTAGAATTCATTGGCAACAAGGTCATCAACCAATTTGTAAGGCTTGCTTTGTCACATGATCATAGCAGGGAAGAAATCGGAATTGAAAGGATTGTTGTCTTTGCCGATAAACTGCACATAATGGCTCTTTGAGTCAAGCCAGTAACGCTTCCAATCTTTATTGTTGATCACTCCCCACTCTTCAGTGGCAGAGATGTATCCAATCGGTGCATCAAACCAAACATAAAAGACCTTGTTCTTCACACCATCGAGCGGCACCCCCCACTCAATATCCCGCGTGATCGCTCTTGGACGCACCTCTTCAAGATAATTCTTGGCAAACTCCTTCACATTGGGACGCCAAGGACGACACTCCAAAAAGGCCTCTATCTCCTTCTGAAACTTTTCCAAATGCAAGAACCAATGATCTGTCTTCTTTAGAGTCAGTGGAGCATTAGTCAGCTTGGAACGGGGGTTTTTGAGATCCGGTGCCTCGTAGCTCGCTCCACATTTTTGACACTCATCCCCTCTAGCATTCTCAAAACCACAGCGCGGGCAGCTCCCCACTACATAACGATCCGCCAAGAAGCGATTATCCTCTTTAGAATAGAGCTGTTCACACTCCTGCTTCTCCACAAAACCCTTATCGACAAGGTCTTTGAAAAACTCTTTAACTAAGTGGTCGTGGTATTTCTTTGTAGTGCTTGAATAGTGATAGAACTAGATCTGAAAC
>CAZXQV010000080.1:0-5714 GCA_964643195.1 uncultured bacterium
TAGAGGGAAGAACGGAAATGCTTGGCCCTGCCGATAGGGCCATTTGAAATTGGATCGACTATAAATCATCTACAAACTATACTCGGCCGCTATGAGCACGCTTCTAAAAGCCCAAAATCCCCTTATCCTACGCGCACTGCGCCTCATGGATGCTTTTGCCAAATCCGATGATGAACGCGATTTTTATCTCGATCGTACAGAAGGATTCCTTCTCTTTCTTGACCTTGATAAAGCAGAAGAGGACTATAACAAACTACAAACTGAGCTTGAAAAACACCAAGAGCGTTATTGCCTCATCCCCAAGCTCACTTTCTATGAAGTCAAAAAACTGATGGAAGGGTTTGTCAACGAAAAGGTCTATGACATCGACACGAAGGAAAAGCTGCTGGAAGTTATCCAATCCCGCGATGCGCGCGAAAACTTCATCGAATTCATTTATGATCATGATGCTGAACTAGAAAAATGGCAGCAGTATTATCAGGAGCGGTCACGTGTACGTATCATTGAATGGCTGCGTAACAACTCCTTTGACTTTGTTTTTGAAGAAGATCTAGAGCTCCCCCGTTCTATGGTTGAGAAAATAAAACTCAATCTCTTTGAAGCCAAAGTTCCAAAAGATCTTGCCGCTGCTCGCCAGCAATTGGCTGCCAAAGCAAAGACATACTACTCGAGTGAAGCTTTGAACCCACGACCAAAGCGTGGCCGTCCTCCTAAACAGGTGGTCAAAGTAGAAGTCGAGACTCAAACATCGAGTGACATCTATACACAAGTTCCACCAGCTGGCCGTCGCTTTCTCTATCTACCAGAGATTCAATCTGCTAGCGAAATCACGTTCTCTGAGAGATATAATACAGAAGCTGAGCTCTTGGCACACTTACGTGGCAATGGCAGAACTGATGCTGAGAATCAGCTCGAAGCTCTCACTGAGAAATTTGCCTCTTTAAAAGAGCTCTCGGCAAAGCTCGGTCTTGAAGCAGACTTCAATCTTGGTGATGATGACGATGATGATGAGTAAGATAGCCGATTTTCTCTAAAAAGTGGTTGAGGTTGCCTAGCCGCTTTTGAAGATCAATCTCTTGCTCCTCTTTTTGCAAAATCGTCTCATCTTCATAGAATTGACCCACATCGATAAATAGAGCGCGATCTTCGTTCTGTGCAAAAGCTACGTTCTGAGCAAAACTTCTGTCACGATCTCGAATCCCCTTCGCACAGCGTGCGTGAACAAGCGCCACGAGCTGATCAATACGAGCCTCTGCTTCTTCTTGACTGTTGATCTTCTCGAAAACCTCTTTCACTGTGAGTGCGCGCTCTTGGAGAATAAACTCATAATCATCGATTAGGATTTTGCGTTTGATACCCATCTTATCGACAAGTGTCACCTTTGATCCGATCGCTGGCATTCTGTTCAGATGGATATAAAGCAGACCGCTTTCAACTGGAAGCTTTTGATAAGCTAATTGAACACTCGAAAAAAGTTTCTCGACACGCTCTTGCCGTCTTACAGCTGAACCCTTTTGAAAAGGTGGAGGGGCTCTTAAATGTTTTTGTTTGAGAAATTTTAAAACATACTTTCCATCAGCACTCGCAAAGGCATAGAATTGACAGCCTTTACCTAAATAATGAAAGGGCTGATCAAGCATAGCTCGAATCTTGTCTTCTTCATCTAAAGAGAGATCTGGGGGTGCAAAACGAGGGTTATTGGGAAGCTCTGAACGCATCTGCGACAATGAATAGCCATCTGTCAGGCGGTTATAACTATAGATAATCCCCCATACAACAAGCCCAAAAAGTAAAAGTTGCCTTATCATGACTCCATACTATAACATGATCCACCTATGGCTCAAAAGAAGAAAGTTCTGATTCTCTTACAACTTTGTTTCGCTGTTGGCTATCTCCTCTGGGTTGGACTGCAACCTTTTGTGCGCCAGCCTGCTGCGACAAAAGCCGCAACATTACTGCTTTCTTCAATCCGAAGCAATCCCCGTTTTGAGAAGCTCCCGCAAACACAGCAGTTGGAATTGATCAAGGGCCAGGAAAGCTTGAAAGCAGGCAGTTTTCAACCCCTAGTGACCAAGTATTGCTTTTCAGGTACTGGCATTATTTGGGCTATACTATCGATTCTGATCTCTCTTTTTCTTTTAAAAAATAATGCGAGTCGTGGGGATGGAGTTGCTTGGTGTTTGCCTGTTGCAGCACTTATCTATAGCTTTTCACTCTCTGATAAGCCTCATGTGCTAGGTGAAACCCTCTTCCGCCCCGAAGCTGAAATCACCGCAGAATATATCGGCCCAGATGAAAAATTCAAAAACAAACAAGAGCGACTCATAGAAGCATGGAATCGCTATTTGATTACAAAATGGGCAAACCAACCTGTTAGCACAGATACAGTTATTCGGGCCGAGCAGCTAGATTGCGCCATCTTCAACTTCAATCTCGAGAGAGCTGATTGGGTTTTCAATAAACGGGGAGAAGATGCTCTTGTGGCCCATCTGCTCTTCCATCCTCCTTGGGTATTACTCATCGCTTATTTCATTTGGAATTTAATATTTGCATGGAGAATCAACCGATTCAAAAAATTAGAACTTCGATCACAAAAGATTGTAAAAGCAGCTATGTAAGAAAAGCTCTACTTTTCGCAGTTTCAGGGGCTCTTATACTGCTTGGAACAGTCGTTTTTCCCTGGAAATTGCCTCTATTTCTAATCAGCCTTCTACTCATCACATGGGGATTGAGACCCTATCGACTTCTGACGCAATTAGAAACTAAACCCCATGAACTTGCATTTGATGGAAAGAGTTACATCTTTGCCAAAAAAGGTTTACCTCTTTTTTCAATTCCCAAAGAAAACATTGGATGTCTTTCCTATTTTGAGAAAGAACTGACTTATGGAATTGCAATTCAACTAGTTGGGAATGTTGATCTTTTACAAAAATTTGATTTACCCTCATTTGTGACTGATTCGAGGATGAGGGCTCAATGCGATCTCTTTTTGCCCTACTTCACAAAGAGTAGTCTCAAACTTTTAGAGACCAGCTTGGATGAGATCATGCATCTTGATGATGCCAACAACTGAGCTTTTTTCGCGGTCGAGAACGGGCAGTACCATGACTGGATGTTTTTGATCAGACTCCATGAGCCGGACAGCATCCCATGCAGGATCATCATCATGGATGGACTTAGGACCTCGGGTCATGATCTCTTCAATTTTGGCTTCCAAGACTGCAGCACCTCTTGCTTGAAGAGCGCGTCTGAGGTCGCCATCAGTGAAGATGCCCAATAACTGTTCGCTTTCATCAACAACAAGTAGGCAGCCGCATCTTTTGTTGGTGAATTCCATCAGGACTGCTTCCAAGGTGTCGTGAGGCTTGCAGATCGGTGTGCGCTCACGGCATAACATGAAATCTTTGACTTTGAAGCTCGCTCTTCTCCCAATCTGACCAGAAGGATGGTTTTCGGCATAACGATCTAGTGAAAAACGCTTTCTCTCCATGAGACCAATTGCAAGAGCATCTCCAAAGAGCAATTGAACTTGAGTCGATGTAGTAGGCGCTAAATCATAAGGACAAAGTTCATGTTCGCAAGGGAGAATCACTGCGGAATCAGCCCCTTTGACAAGACGGCTGTTTGGACTAGAACAGATGGCTACAACAGATGCTCTTTTAGCCCGTAATGAGGGCAAAAGCTGCATCAACTCGTCAGTCTCCCCGCTTTTACTTAAAATGACTACGATATCTTCTGATGAAACCATTCCAATATCGCCATGTAAAGCATCGATCGGCGGAAGAAAGCAAGCCTTAGTTCCGGTAGACATCAGTGTGGCTGCGATCTTCTGCGCAATAAAACCGCTTTTGCCAATTCCGGTAAAAAAAAGCACACCATTATTTTTGATGATTTTGTCCATGAGTGCTTCGCAAGCAGCAGCATCAATGTTAGCAAAGAAGTAATCTAAAAGTTCTTTTTGGCGAGCAAAGAGCTTCTTCATCATAAGGTGGATATTACTCTTCTTTCTTGTTGAAGTCATGGGAAAATTGAGATATTGTGCGGATATGCAAAAGATTACGGTAGCAGAAGGCGACGGTATTGGCCCAGAGATCATGGCGGCAACTCTCTATGTATTGGAAGCAGCTGGCGCTAAACTTGAGATTGAAAAAGTAGCGATCGGCGAAAAGGTCTACTTAGCTGGCAACCCCGCGGGCATCGACGCATCTGCCTGGGAATCTTTGCGACGTACTAAGGTCTTTCTCAAAGCGCCGATCACAACACCCCAGGGAGGCGGTTATCGCAGCCTCAATGTCACCGTGCGCGGGCGTCTTGGTCTTTATGCCAATATCCGTCCTTGTATCTCCTACTCCCCTTTTATTGAGACCAAACATCCTTTGATGGATGTGGTCATCGTCCGTGAAAATGAAGAGGATCTCTACATCGGTGTTGAGTATCAGCAGACCCCCGATACCTACCAAGCGACCTAGTTGATCACAAGAGCTGGAACCGAAAAAATATGCCGCTACGCTTTTGAATATGCCAAACGTTATGGCCGTAAAAAAGTTACCTGCTTCACCAAAGACAACATTCTCAAAATTTCGGATGGTCATTTTCACAAAATTTTTGATGAAATTGCAAAAGAGTATCCTGAGATCCAAACTGATCATTGGATCATCGATATTGGAGCAGCTCTTCTAGCGAACTCCCCTGAGCAGTTTGATGTGCTTGTCATGCCCAATCTCTATGGGGATATTCTGTCGGATGTAGCGGCTGAGATCACAGGCTCTGTCGGTCTTGTTGGCACAGCCAATATTGGTGAAGGCGGCGCCATGTTTGAAGCGATTCATGGAAGTGCTCCTAGAATTGCGGGCCAGAATGTGGCAAATCCGACTGGATTGATTTTAGCATCGGTGCTGATGCTAGTTCATATAGGTCAGGCTGAAGCAGCAACCAAGTTGCATAATAGCTGGCTTGCGACCATTGAAGAGGGCATCCATACAAAAGATATCGCCAGTAGCCACACAAAAAAAGTTGTGGGTACAAAAGAATTTGCCGAGGCTGTGGCAGAGCGTATGGGCAAGAGACCCTTCAAGCTCAAAGGGGTCGATTACAAAGCTTCCAAGCAACTCGAGTGGCGGCATCATACTTTTACACCCTCAGCGATGAAACGCGAGTGTGTCGGGGTTGATATCACCGTTTACTCTCATGAGCCCCTTGAAAAGCTTGTGGAAAAACTCCAGAAGGGGTCGATGAAGCTCACGAAAGTCTTCAATCGAGGACTCCAAGTGTGGCCTAACATCATCCATGAGTCAACAATCGTTGACCAGTGGCGCTGCCGGTTTGAAGGAGGTGGCGATTATATTGAGCTTCTGAAGCAGCTAGATTTAGATATCATTAAGATCGAGAGACTTTATACCTTTGATGGCAAGCCCGGATTCTCAAACGCCTGACGTTTTTTTCAAAAAATTAATATAAAATTCATCTCCTTTTGTTATAATAGTTTATAACAAATCAAGGAGGATTTATGGCATCTGCAGCTCAACCCTCGTGGTACCACACGTATGCACAATTTCAAGCCGAAGTAGCGAGTCACCACTCATCATTCGTTCCATTTGTGGCAGCACTTCCGCCTGTACATATGATTGAAAACTTCACTTATGAAAATGGAAAGTTTACCTTATACCATTCATAAAAAATAAAGTCATAAATTAGCCCAAGATCTAGAGCAGAGA
>CAZXQV010000081.1:0-5560 GCA_964643195.1 uncultured bacterium
GAAAGAGGCAAAAGACTCTATGTCAATCGCGGGATTGGCGGGCATAAACCTTTCCGCTTTATGTCACCTCCTGAGGTAGTGATTGTGAGGGCCAAAAAAAGTGGATAATCTCTCTCTTATTTTGCTAGCGGGTGGCAGTGGCAGCCGGATGGGCAACCCCACACCGAAACAATTCCTTCCTCTAAGGGGAAAACCCATTGCTTTGCACAGCTTTGAAATCTTCCGCCAAGCTGGTATTGAAGAGATTGTGATTGTTTGTGCTTTAGAGTATCGGCATTTATTTGATGATGAACGCTTTGCTCTTCCAGGAAAAGAGAGACACGATTCTGTGAGAAATGGCCTTGAATTGTGCACAAAAGAGTGGATCTGTGTGCATGACAGTGCACGGCCGTTCATCGATTTGGCGATGATTGACAGAGTCTATTCTGCAGCGAAAAAAACAGGTGCTGCAACAGTGGGGATGCCGATGGTTTCTACAGTGAAGGAGACTTGTGAAAAAGGGCTTGTGAAGCGCACATTGGATCGCTCGCTCACCTGGGAGATTCAGACACCTCAAGTTGTACGCAAGGACATTTTGTGGGAGGGCTTTGCCAAAGGAGTTGCGGTTACAGATGATGTTTCACTAGCTGAGCTTGCTGGGTATCCCGTGCAAGTAGTCGAGGGGAACCGCTCTAACCTCAAAATCACAACGAAAGAAGATCTGATTATAGCAAGGAGGCTATGTGAGATTTAAGATGTTGATCGCCTATGATGGAAGCAACCTATCTGGTTGGCAAGTCCAACCTAACGCACCTTCTGTTCAAGGTGAGATTGAAAAAGCTCTCGCTGTACTGCTGCGCCATCCGGTGTCAATCGTCGGTTCTGGTCGAACAGATGCGGGTGTTCATGCCATGGGGCAAGTGGCCCACTTTGATGCCGATGAAATGCCGAAACTGCATGCTCTCAATAGCCTTCTGCCAAGAGACATCCGGATCATAAAGATAGAAGAGACAAAAGACTCTTTCCACGCACAATACTCTGCGACAGCTAAAATCTATCATTACCACCTTTGGCTTGATCCGGTGGCTGATCCCTTTAGCTACAAATACAGCTATAAAGTGCCTTTTCCTATCTCGACTGATCTCTTGGCAGAGGCTGCGACTCTTTTCGTCGGGACTCATGATTTCAAAAGCTTTTCCAATTTGGGCAGTTCTGTCAAGACAACGGTGCGACAACTCAGGAGACTCGATGTTGTGCAAGAACGCGGCGGTCTTCGTCTAGAGTTTGAAGGCGGGGGTTTTCTCTACAAAATGGTGCGCAATATTGTAGGGACGCTCCTTGAGATTGCCAGCCACCAAAAAAAAGTGGAAGAGATCGCTGAGCTTTTTGCTGCAAGAGATCGAAGAGCTGTCGGTGTTTGTGCGCCGGCTCACGGCCTTTTCCTCATGCAAGTAGAGTATGGAATGAGTCGATGTGACGAAAGTGCGCCTGCTCACGCAGCCTCTCAATCTCACTTTTTGACAACACTGAAGTCACTAGAACAGCTTCAGCACCAGAGCCTATAAGAGCTGTAAGTCCCCGCGGAGAATCCTCGAAACCAATCACTTTCTTAGCATTCTTTGCAGCCAACCTATAGCACTCAGGATCAGGTTTAGGTTTTGTATAATCTTCTCGAGTGATCCAACGAGGGATAGTTCGTAAGATCGGATGCATTTCACAGATCTTTTCGATTTGAGGACGGGCGGAATTGGTGACAATACAGGTAGGGAGGCCTTGCAACTTCTGTAGAAGTTCTTCGACTCCCGGCATCAGCTCCATTTTTTCTTCTAATAGAGTCTGGTAAACCGCTTTTTTTTCGGCATAGAGCTGTTCCCAAGGGACCTCTCGTAGTTGGGGATACTCTTCCAAGAGAGCTTTTTTCAATCCATCAGCGCTATAAAGTGCAAATTGTGCATATTGCTCTTCATCCCACTTGAGAGAAATAGCTCGTTTAGCACACATTTGTTTATAGGCTTCGAAGTGGAGAGATTCGCTGTCCACGAGAACACCATCAAAGTCGAAACAGATGAGATCGTAGTTTTGCCAATCCATAGCGTGAAGTATACACCACTAATCCTTTTTTTGTGCCTATTTAGTTGCCAGAAGGCTCCGATTAAAGGGGAATACATCTATCGTAAATCTACGGATAGCCTCTTTGAGGCTCCCCCTTCTCAGCCTCAAAAGAGAACCTCTTACCCCTGGGAAGATCAACATATGGGGGGCTATCCGCGGATCACTAAAGAGTTTTTTCGTTGCCGAGGGAACCCACTCAATCCAGTTGTGGAGAAAAAAAGAGAGGGCAAAGAGTCTTTCTTTTTTCATGATTGCTCTGGAACACATGGCTTGCCTTTGGTCGATGGAAAAGAATTTGTCTATCCAGTGCTGATCGACGTTCTCAATTTTGTACAGAAGGAGATCGGCAAACGGGTTGTCATCACTACCGGCCATCGCTGCCCGATACACAACAGCTACAGCGACTACACAAGCAGCAATTATGGTTCAAAACATATGATTGGCGCAGAAGTGGACTTTTATATTGAAGATGTAGATCCCCTTTTAATCATTGAGACCCTCCAGAAATTTTATAACAAACCTTTCTTGCGCTATACGAAGGGCAATCTCAATGTGAAAACTGAAGCCTGGTATAACGATGAGCTCTTTATCAAACTTTATCTGCCTGGTGAAGGGCGAGATCGGGACAATCAACACGCTTTCCCCTACATTGGGATTCAAGTACGCTTTGACAAAGAGCGCAAGGAGAGTGTGCGGTTTGATCCAAAACTGAGCGAAAATTATTTACGCAATTAATCTCTGAGCCAACTCCCGTATAGCAATTATATTAAAATGGTGACTATTAGGAAATACAGCTAAGGTCGCCATCACACCTAGGGTATCACCCACAACAGCTTGCCATCGCACTATTTCAGGAGTAGGTTTCATTTTTTTTAAGACAAGCCGCGCTTGAGCTTCATGCTCCGACAAGCCTAGACTCAGCATCACCTCTATGCCCCTGATAACACTAGAAAGGTGAGCTTCAGGATCATAGAGAGATTGAATAGCCTTTTCCGGATCTGTATACAACGAGAGGGTTAATTTAGATGCTTGGTTGGGCGCGTAATGCCTAAATTCATTTAAAAATACTGGATCAAGATGCCTTTTAAAATGGCTTATAAGATCAGCTGCTTCTTCAAGGCGACCTAGCCTTGCCATTTCCAAAAGGACTTTTGATCGCAGTGAGTCATTCTTGACTTTCTCTAACGCAAATCTAATCATAGTGGCAGTCGCCCAATCAGGTAATATAACCAACTGTTCTTCTAATTTATTGTTAGATGTTGCTAATTTAAGAGCACGTTGTAAATAATCAACGCCTTGCTTCGAATTGCAAAAAGATTTTCCCAACAAATGAATATCGGCAGCTCTCAGCAACATATTTATCGTATTGGGCCCCTCCTGAATGGTTAGACTTTGTTCAAATACAGAGAGATATTGAACAAAGTCTGATATATTTTCTTTTCCTTGATAGAGCAAAACATGAACCATCCAATAAAGATATATCTGCTTATCCTCTGCTTTTTTTATCAATTCTTGCAAACAAACAACGAGGCGTGCCGCAATTTCTTCGTCTTTTATGAGGGAGCCAAGCAACGACCATGCATACCCTTTTTGTTCCGGACAGTGAATGCTTCGAACCGTTTCAATGGTGCTTAAAATAATCACCTTCGCCTCGGGTAATTTATCCAGTGTGATATAAAGCCTTGCCAAATGTACGAAAAAATGAACCTGGAAAAGAACTGTTTTTTTCTGGATTTCTGGAATGACATTTGATTCTAGAAGTTGCAAATAATCATCTACCGGAAGTCCACGATTTAATCTATTGGCAATAGTCACTAAGAGCCTTACAGAGATAAGAGCCGTATCATCTCTGCTTTGTTCTAATTGGAGTAATATAGATCGAAAAGGAGCGTAGGAATCACGAAGACCTTCATACTGTAATCTCCAACTCACATAAGGAGCTCCTCGATCCCAATTCTTCAAAGAAGCGCCTAACTCTTTGGGCAATCTGTTATCAGTTGTAAAACCATAATGACCCAAACGCCATTCCATCTCAGCGCGGAAGCAATCGCCAAAGGGCAAGGTCGCTTGGGCAACCCGACAAATCGCATCAAGGGGTGCATCTCTCAAGCGATCTTTTTCGGCAGCAATAAAACCCTTGATTTCTCTCAATTGGTGAACTCTACTATCACCCTGCTGGATATAGAAGGCGTTAAAAAATGAAAAGGGCATGTTCGAAGCAGGAGGCGAAAGTGTAGTCCACATTCGCAAAAGTAGGGCTCTTTTTGGTCCTGCTCTGCTCAAATAATCAGAGACTATTGTCCTAAATTGGCGATTAACTGCGCCCATACGCAGAACAGTGCTTAACTTACTTATATCCAAAACAATACACCAACATTCTGCGGGGATTAGGGGGGAGTCAGTAGGTGTCATTTTAAGGATTTTAGCATTTGGAATTATTAATACGAAACCGGGAAAATAAATTCATGAATAGTGCGGCACCTTTGAGAGATCCTTTCTTGCTCATGTTTTTAAATATGAGCGAGAAAGGATCTCTCAAAGGTGCGCTCAACTTATTTAGATATATTTTTCTTATTTTTCCATGAACTCTTGCGCTTAATTTTCTTGAGAAGTATACTCTTTTGCCAATGCCGATGTGGCGGAATGGTAGACGCGGCAGACTCAAAATCTGCTCTTAGCAATAGGGTGTTGGTTCGAGTCCAATCATCGGCACATCCCAGGACACTTTCCCGCAAGGGAAGTGTCCTTTATCATTTTAAACGGCTCACGATACTGTATGAGCAAGTTTTTATCCCTCAACTCCAAGTTCTGAAATACAAAATTGAGAAGTTGTCGTTTTCTCGACTTTGTACAAATCTATCATGCTGCTTGAAGCAGCCGTTTTATCACCATTTCAGCCCAAGCCTCCATTTCTGGAGTGATATTTTCTACAGAAAGGGCAATTTTGCTCGACTTTGTACAAAGTCGAGCTAAAGGCATTTTTCTTGTACTTTATTCCGAAGTGTTTATTTTGGAGGGGATGAGTGAAGAAAAACTTTTACGCCTCCTGCAAAAAAAACGGGGCTTCTTTGAAGCTATCCTCGATCTTTCTGAAGATGAGCTCCACCTTCCAATCCCTGATTGGATCTCTGTTCTGGAACAAAAAAAGGTGCTTCTTGCCTGCATCGATGAGATCGACTATGAACTGTCACCCTTCCAAGCACGGCTACATGCCCTCTCCCAAGATGTGACTGATGAGCTGGCTAAAACACGTTCTGTTGTTGAAAGAATTCTGCATTTAGACACTAGAAACCAAGAATTTCGCCGAAAGATGTTACGCGATGAATGATCTTAGAGGACTCTACGTTGAGTTAGAAGCAAAAGTAGAACGCTTGCAAGAGCGTCTTGAGATGTCTCACATGATCCTCACCCATATCGATGAAGGGATTCTCTATCTCAACCCCATGGGTTTTATCTCCCTCTGTAATCC
>CAZXQV010000082.1:0-3764 GCA_964643195.1 uncultured bacterium
AGCTGCCAGTTCCAGGGCATGAGTTATAGAACCTCTCTCTATAACTCACATTTTAGCCTTTTTGTGAGTTATAGAAAAGGATTCTATCACTCATGCAGAGAGGACTTTTCATTTTCGTCCAAATCCTCTATACTCTTCGCATGAACAAACACCTTTGGGGAGGATCCCTCCTTGTAGCAGGGACGGCGATCGGCGGCGGTATGCTCGCCCTACCCGTTCTCACCGCTCAGGCAGGCTTTTGGCCTGCCGTCATCATCTATTGCGTCTGTTGGCTCTTCATGGTTGGGACGGGACTCCTTTTTGCCGAAATCTTTCTCTGGCAAAAAGAGGAAATCAACATCGTCTCCATGGCCAAAATGACCCTCGGTGTGCCTGGACAAATCATCGCTTGGTGTCTCTACCTCTTTCTCTTCTACTCACTAACGATTGCCTACATCTCTGCTGGAGGTAATCTAGCTTCTGACCTCTTTTCTACGCTTCCAAATTGGAGCGGTCCTCTCATCTTTGTCGCCGTCTTCGCCCCTTTTGTCGTGATCGGCCCCCTGGCCTGTGATCGAATCAAC
This sequence comes from uncultured bacterium, assembly GCA_964643195.1. Lineage (GTDB taxonomy): Bacteria > Chlamydiota > Chlamydiia > Chlamydiales > JAAKFR01 > JACKPM01. The sequence goes on from CAZXQV010000082.1 coordinate 564, forward strand.
TGGATTTTGATGACCGGCCTCATTCTCTCATTCTGCCTTTTTGTCTTTTCCGGTGTGGGCCATGTAAGAGGAGAGCTCCTGCAACATGCTGATTGGTCTAAAATGATCATCGCCATACCGGTCATTTTCACTTCGTTTGGCTTCCAAGGCCTCGTCCCTACACTCACCAATTATTTAGGTAGAGATTCCAGCCGCGTCAAAAAAGCGATCTTCTGGGGAAGTGCTATTCCGCTTGTTGTCTACATCGTTTGGGAGGTCCTCATTCTCGGAGTGGTTCCTTTGAGTGGGCTGAGACTGGCGCAAGAGCTTGGGCAATCCGCCGTCTTCCCAATGAAAGCTGTCTTACACCTCTCTTGGCTCTACACGGTTGGAGAGTTTTTCGCTTTTTTCGCCATTGTCACAAGCTTTCTTGGCGTGACACTTGGTATGCTCGATTTCCTCGCAGATGGTTTTCGTGTCAAAAAAACAGTTGGCGGAAGGATTGGGATTGCAGCTCTTGTCTTCCTGCCTGCGACTGTAGTGGCCATGACTAACCCCTGCCTCTTCCTGAATGCTCTCAGTTATGGAGGCGGTTTTGGCTGCGCCATTTTGCTCGGCTTATTGCCGATCGTCATGGCTATTTCAGGGCGTTATATTCTAAAAAAAGAGGGCAAACAGCTTCTATTTGGAGGTCTTCCTCTTCTCTTGTTAATGGGAATTTTTATTATCATTGTTGTCGGCGTAATGTTTGCAAAAATTGCGTAATCATTTATAATGAGCGCAAACAAGGAGAGATCTATGGGAATCTACGATCGAGACTACGTACAAGATGCACGCTCTGTTGGCACCTTCTCCACTCGTGTCTACGGCTGGATGTCGATTGGCCTAGCATTTACCGCTTTTATTGCCTTCATGGTTTACGCGACTGGATTGTTCATCAAGTTGATGCCTTTCTGGTGGGTTTGGACCTTCGCCACCTTCGGGGTCGCGATGGCGATTAACTTCCGCCTCAATAGACTTTCTGTGCCTGGTGTGATCGCTCTATTTATGACCTACGCCGGTCTTGAAGGGATTCTCTTTGGAACGATTTTGCCGGCCTTTGCCGCTGCCTTTGGTGGACAGGTGATCTGGGCTGCTTTTGCAACAGCATCTGCTGTCTTTGGTGTAGCTACCCTCTATGGCATCTTCACTAAAAATGATTTGACTACATTAGGTCGTATTTTGACTATGGCGTTGATTGGATTGATCGGCGTCAGCTTGCTCTGCTTGGTCCTATCATTCTTCATGCCAATCACTTGGATGCATCTATTTATCAGTTGGGCGGGTCTCGGCATCTTTGTTGGTTTGACTGCCTATGATGCGCAGACGATCAAGAGTTACAGCATGCAGGCCGATGTCAATTCAGCTCTTTCCTATAAGCTCTCGATGATTATGGCACTGAAGATGTATGTCAACGTCATCATGATCTTCTGGTATCTCCTTCAGATCTTCTCATCTGGCAACAAACGCTAAAGTTTAATCGACTATAAAACAAATAAGGTTGAGTCAATAGAGGCTCAACCTTTGTTTTTTAATTGGCGCCTTCCTGTCTTGGTGTTAAAAAAGTGCATCGCGGCTTTGTCAAAGAGGAGGTGACTCTCATCAGTTAATCAAATTCTGGATATAGGTTTCGGGGTTGAATCGAGCAAAATCTCCGACTTGCTCCCCATTGCCAAAGAAACGAATCGGCAACTGCAGCTTCTTCTGAATAGCAAGGGCCGCTCCTCCCTTCGCAGTCCCATCCACCTTGGTGAGAATCAATCCCGATAGCGGAGTGAACTTGTGGAATGTCGCTGCCTGCTCGACACCGTTTTGACCAATTGTGGCATCTAACACAAGTAGAGTCTCATGGGGCTTGCTCACCCTCTTGATCTTCTCAAGCTCTCGCATCAAATCATTCTTGGTGTGCAATCTACCAGCTGTATCGATGATCACGATATCAATCCCACGACTCTTTGCCGCCGCTACAGCATCAAATGCCACAGCAGCTGGATCAGCTCCCGGTTTCGACTTCACAATCTCTACGCCAATCCTCTTTGCCCACAGCTCTAACTGCTCAATTGCGGCCGCTCTAAAAGTATCACCAGCTGCTACTAAAACAGATTTCCCTTCCTTCTTATAATAATTGGCAAGCTTCGCAATCGTAGTCGTCTTCCCATTGCCATTCACCCCAACGATCAAAATAACGTGTGGCGAGCCTCTCTCTTCTTCCACAAATGGAATGGCTTTCAACTGAGCCACTAACTGGCTTTTGATCTCTTTGAGAATCTCATCCGAAGAAATTTTAGGGTTGTTTTTGTAGAGCGTGCGCACTTTATTGGTCAAATCAGCGCTCGTTTCCGCACCAAGATCCGCCTCATAAAAAAGCTGTTCCAACGTTTCTAACTGCTCTTCATCAACTTTGCCTTTGAAGAGCTCCCTAAATTTCTGCCCCAAAAACTTAAACATCATTTCTCCATTGATTGAAAAAGTATTATAGCAGATATAGAAATCTATAGCCTTATGAATTTTCATGAATATCAAGCAAAAATTTTATTGAAACGGTATGGTCTGCCCATCCCACGATTTGCTATCGCATCCTCTTTAAAAGAGGCTAAAATGGCCCTTAAGGAGCTCGATCTGATAGAAGCTATTGTCAAGGTCCAGGTCCATGCGGGAGGCCGTGGAAAGGCGGGTGGCGTCAAATTTGGCAAAAATAATAAAGAAATTTTGAAATACTGCGAGGATCTTCTGGGCATGAGGCTCATCACTAGGCAGACTGGTAAAGAGGGGATTTTGGTCGAAAAAATCTTGATTTCAGAGCCAGTCACCATTGAGAAAGAATACTATGTAGCAGCTTTGATTGATCGCTCACTTGGCAAGCCGATTTTGATGGTTTCTCCAGAAGGTGGCGTAGAAATCGAAGAGAGCGATCCCGGAAAAATCTTGCAGCTACCCTTTGGGAGTGATGGAAAACTGCGGAGCTATCAGAGAATAGAACTTGCCAAGTGGATGGGGTGGAAAGGTGAGGTGGCTGCCCAGGGAATGAAAATCTTGGCTTCAATTGCCAAAGCCTTCATCGAATCCGATGCTTCCATGATTGAAATCAATCCCCTTGTTTTGACAAAAGAGGGTAAACTCTCCTGTATTGATGCCAAAATCTCAGTCGACGATGATGCTCTCTTTCGCCATCCCGAATTTGCT
>CAZXQV010000082.1:3774-5465 GCA_964643195.1 uncultured bacterium
TGACCCCTCACAAGATGACTTGAAAGAAGTCGAGGCTAAAAAATATGACCTCGCCTATGTGGGACTCGACGGAACGATTGGCTGCTTGGTCAACGGTGCTGGCCTTGCCATGGCAACGATGGATATCATCCACTACTACGGCGGAGAGCCAGCAAACTTCCTCGATGTAGGAGGGGGAGCGACTGAAGATCAGGTGGCCAAAGGTTTCCAAATCATTTTGAGCGATCCCCATGTCAAGACTATCTTTGTCAATATCTTTGGAGGGATCATGGATTGTGGTGTTCTCGCAAAAGGGATTGTGCGGGCAACAAAAGAGATGGGTCTCAAAGTGCCACTTGTTGTCCGAATGGAAGGGACTAACGTAGAGATCGGTAGAAAGGAGCTCGCACAGTCTGGATTGAATATCATCACAGCGAGTACGATGGCAGAAGGGGCAATAAAAGCGGTGGAGGCAGCGCAGTCATGGCGGTCTTAGTCAACAAAGAGACGCGAGTGATCACTCAAGGCTTGACTGGCAAAGCTGGGAGCTTTCACACGCAAGCGGGTATGGCCTATGGTTCTACCTATGTCGGTGGTGTGACACCGGGGAAAGGGGGAGGAAGCCACCTCAATCTTCCCATTTTCGACACTGTGAAAGAGGCAAAGAAGGCGACTGATTGCACAGCCTCTTTGATTTTTGTGCCAGCGCCTTTTGCAGCTGAAGCGATTTTAGAAGCAGAAGATGCTGGAATTGAGCTCATCATCTGCATCACCGAAGGAATTCCTGTTTGTGACATGCTGGAAGTTTCTGAGGTAATGAAGCGGAGTAATAGTCGGTTGATTGGCCCCAACTGTCCTGGCATCATCACACCCGATGAGTGCAAGATCGGCATCATGCCTGGTTACATCCACAAGAGAGGCTGCGTCGGGATTGTTTCGAAGTCAGGAACGTTGACCTATGAAGCGGTTTGGCAGACGACTCAAGAAAAGCTAGGTCAAAGCACTTGTGTAGGAATTGGCGGAGATCCACTCAATGGCACTCACTTCATCGATATGCTCCAACTCTTCGAAAATGATCCAGAAACTCGGGCGATTTTGATGATCGGAGAGATTGGAGGAAGTGCCGAAGAGGAAGCGGCTGAATATATTAAAGCGCATGTGACAAAGCCTGTCGTCGGTTTCATTGCAGGTCAGATGGCTCCTGCTGGGCGTAGAATGGGACATGCTGGAGCCATTATCTCTTCAGGAAAAGGGACAGCTCAAAGTAAGATTGATGCTCTGAAAGCTGCAAAGGTTGTGGTAGCACCAACACCAGCATTGATTGGCAAAACACTCAAGGAGGTCATCGGATGATTACAATTCCAGGCAAAATTCCTATTTCTATTAGGCCGCTATTTTGGCTGATCTCCTTTTTCATCGGTTGGATGTGGACGATGTCTCTTGTCGGTGCTCTGCTCTGTCTCCTTGTTATTCTGATCTCTGTGATCGTCCATGAATTTGGTCATGCATTAACTGCCTCTGCTTTCAAACAGAAGGCGCGTATTGAGCTCGCCGCTTTTGGTGGATTCACTTATCGAGAAGGGGGAAGACTCAAACTCTGGAAAGAATTCATCGTTGTCCTCAATGGTCCAATTGCTGGTTTTTGCCTCTTTCTTTTCGCATATTTTATTTATCAGACGTTTCCTCCTGAAAACACACTGCTGAATTTTATT
>CAZXQV010000083.1:0-5463 GCA_964643195.1 uncultured bacterium
GTTGAGAGTGGGGAGCCTTGCTGTGATTGGGTGGGAGAAGAGGGGGCTGGACACTATGTAAAGATGGTCCATAACGGCATCGAATATGGCGATATTCAACTGATTTGCGAAGTCTTTGCTCTGATGACCAATCTGCTTGGTATGGATTATAATGAGATTGCTGATGTCTTCCAGAATTGGAATACCCGGGAATTGGACAGTTATTTGATCGAGCTTGCGAGTCACGTTTTCCGTACACAGGATAGAGATGGCAAGCCACTTCTCGATAAGATTTTAGATGTAGCTGGACAGAAGGGTACGGGAAAATGGACCGCGATCAACTCTGTTGACCTCGGTATGCCGGTGACATTGATTGGGGAAGCTGTGTTTGCTCGCTGCCTATCAGCATTGAAAGATGAGCGCGTCCAAGCTTCGCAGGTTTTGAAAGGACCGAAGGCTGATTTCAAGGGTGATAAAAAGAAATTCTTAGAGGATATCTTCCATGCTCTTTATGCAGCGAAGATGACGAGTTATGCGCAAGGGTATATGTTGATGCGTGAAGCTTCTAAGGATTATAACTGGAAGTTGAACTATGGCGGGATTGCTTTGATGTGGCGTGGTGGTTGCATCATTAGGAGTATATTTCTTGGTAAGATCAAACAGGCTTTTGATAACAATCATGATCTTTACAATCTGCTTTTGGATGACTTTTTCCAGAAAGAGATTGCTAAGTGTCAAACTGGTTGGAGAAATGTAGCTTCTCAAGCTTCCTTGAATGGAGTAGCCGTGCCTTGTTTGAGTTCAGCGCTCTCTTTCTATGATGGTTACAGATGTGCGCGTCTACCAGCCAATTTATTGCAGGCGATTCGCGACTACTTTGGTGCTCATACCTATGAGAGAATTGACAAGCCTAGGGGTCAATTTTTCCACACGAACTGGACAGGTACCGGTGGAAAGGTGAGTGCCTCTTCTTACTCGATCTAGAGAAAGATAGCACACAAATGTACAAACATACTTGGACGTAAGCAAAATTATCAATCCAAACTGATTGAGCTATATATGCGGCGCATCATTCATAAACTTATTTCTGAAGATTGGTACAAATGAAGGATTAGTGTATACTCTGCTTTTATGTCACAGTTAAAGCGTGAAAATATCCGCAACTTCTCCATCATTGCACACATTGATCATGGTAAATCGACGATTGCTGATCGTCTCCTTGAACTCACCTCGACTGTTGAACGTCGCGACATGCAAGAGCAGCTCCTCGATAGCATGGATTTGGAGAGAGAGCGGGGGATTACGATCAAAGCCCATCCTGTGACCATGCTCTACAAAGCACATGATGGCGAAATCTATCAATTGAATTTGATCGACACTCCTGGTCACGTCGACTTTACCTATGAAGTTTCTAGAAGTTTAGCTGCCTGTGAAGGAGCACTCCTGATTGTCGACGCAGCACAAGGTGTGCAAGCGCAGAGTTTGGCAAACGTTTATCTCGCGCTCGATCGCAATCTCGAAATTATTCCTGTATTGAATAAAGTGGATTTGCCAGCTGCAGATGTCCCAGAAGTCAAGCGGCAGATTGAAGATTTTATCGGACTCGATTCTAGTGAAGCTGTTTCTTGCTCAGCAAAGTTGGGTACTGGGGTGGACCTTGTATTGGAGCAGATCATCAAGAAGATTCCACCGCCACCTCAACCTATCGATGATCATTTAAGAGCGCTTGTTTTTGATTCTCACTACGATTCTTACCGTGGCGTGATGATCTATGTGCGTGTGATGACTGGAGAGATCAAGGCAGGGATGGATATCAAGTTGCTTGCGACAAACAAAACGTTTGAAGTGCAAGAGGTGGGTCTTTTCAAGCCTAAAGCCACGAAGATGGAGAGTTTACAGGATGGTCAGGTGGGCTATCTTGTGGCTAACATTAAGAATGTCCGTGATGTGAAGATTGGGGATACGCTCACAACAGCTCGGGGAGGCATTACAACGTTGCTTCCGGGCTTTAAGGAGATTCAACCCGTTGTTTTTGCTGCCATATATCCTGTCGATGCGACAGATTTTGAAATGCTGAGAGACTCTCTTGTGAAGTTGCAGTTGAATGATTCAGCGCTTTTTGTGGAGCAGGAGAGTTCAACAGCGCTTGGATTTGGTTTTCGCTGTGGCTTTCTAGGACTCCTTCATCTGGAAATTGTATTTGAGCGCATTATCCGCGAATTCAATGTCGATGTGATCACAACGGCACCCAGTGTAGTCTACAAAGTATACATGTCAGACAAGCGGGTGATCGATGTGGATAATCCTGCGCATTTTCCAGATCCAGCGCAGATCGATCATATTGAGGAGCCTTGGGTGATCAGTCACATCATGATTCCTTCCGATTATTTGGGTGCTGTCATGAACCTCGGTATGGATAAGCGTGGGGACTGTTTGAAGACAGACACTTTGGATGCTCGCAGATTGGTTCTGACTTATCGGTTTCCTCTCAATGAGATTATCATCGATTTCAATGACAAGTTAAAATCAATCACGCGTGGTTATGGCTCATTTGACTATGAATTTGAGAAGTACATGAAGGGTGATATTGTCAAATTAGAGATTCGGGTGAATGAAGAGCCGGTAGATGCTTTTTCACTGCTTGTACACCGCTCCAAAGCGGAGATGAAGGGTAAGGAGCTATGCCAGAAACTGGTGAAGGTGATCCCACAGCAGCTTTTCAAAGTACCGATTCAGGGGGCGATTGGAGGCAAGATTGTCGCCCGCGAAACAATTCGTGCTCTTACAAAGAATGTGACGGCGAAATGTTATGGTGGCGACATCACGCGTAAGCGTAAATTGTGGGAAAAGCAGAAGAAGGGCAAGAAGAAGATGAAGGAATTTGGGAAGGTTAGCATTCCGCAAAGCGCTTTCATGGAAATTCTTAAGTCTAATGACTAATAGACGCTTTTCTTGTTCATGTTTAAAAACATGAGGAAGAAAAGATCTCTCAAATTTGCCCTACTATCTAGCCCTAATTCATGAACTTATTTTCCCGGTTTGGTCCATTGAGATGTTGGGGTCATTTCCAAAGCTCTTTTTTGGCTGACATCACGTTCAGCCTTGTCTAACCAATCGCACTTGCTTCCTCCGAAGGAGGGTATGACATCCAGAGCCGCAGCAATGGAGAAGACTCCCAAACTCGCCGAACTCGCTATTATCAAACACGAAGCGCTAAGTGGCATATGTTTATAACAACGCAACCCCAACCCAATCGATAGCAAAATCATAGATACACAAGCAAGGATAATAAGCTCCTTTTTTAAAGACCAGCGCTTACCGTTTATCAATTGTTCCATCAGATCCAATCCATGGGCATCTCCAACAGTGTAGCAGTTCAATACTTGTCTCGGAAAATTGCTATTCAAAGGATCTACACTTGTAGAATTCATATTAAACTCCATATTTTTTAAAAAATTAATGACAATGTCTAAATCTTAGCACCTGACAAATTTTATTAATGCTTTTACCTCGACTTTGTACAACTTTTTGATTGGTTCGCTGGAGCGAGCCAATCAAAAAGTTCTATAAAGTCGAGCTATTGTAAAAATTTCACGTGCTAATTGTCTAAATTATATAAATTAATTATTAAAATTTAATTAATTTATAAATATAAAATAATGTTTATTTTTATTTATAAAAACTAATTAAATATTATCATTTTTTAAATAATAACGATCTTAGCTGATTCAGCTATATTGAAAGATCCTTTCTCGCTCATGTTTAAAAATGAGCTTCGAAAGCATCTCTGAAATTTGCCGCACTTATCTGGCCGATAGATTTATACAATATTAATTATTAATTAACATATTTTAAATAATTATATTTTATAATTATTTATAAACAACAAAGAGGTAGAGAATGTTTTGTTCTTTTTGTGTATGGCGCGATCAATCATTGAACCAAGAAATATTAACTATAGCGCTATATCATGGGGTTGTAAGTGGCCAATTCAAGAAGGGTAAACCTGAAATGAGACAAAGCGTAAGCGCATCTAGTCTAGGATTGTCTACATGGGATATTCATAAACTATCTATTATTACCGATCTTTTTCTCGCTCTTACGATCACAGCTGTTTGTTTAGGTTTAAAATACGGATGCCCTTCGCTGCTATCTTCTCGGGTGTGGGCAATCACAGGGTTCTCCATCGGTGGAATAGCCTGGATCATCGATTGTATGGGCTATGTACTGAATATAAGCAGACTCTCAAAAAGAGTAAAAACGGGGATCTTATTACAAACAACTGCTTATAGAAACGAAGGGATCAAGCGAGCGAACCAACAATTGTAGTTGATTGGCTTTCACGCAAGCAAAATTATCAATTGAAATTGAATCGGCTATATGAAAGAGGATAACGAATCTTTTTTTAACTCATTCCTTTTGGACAAAAAAAAGCCCTGACCTCGAGAGAGGCAGGGCTTTTTTGAGAAGAAGGCTTAAAACTACGCCTTGGCAGGAGCTTCGTCAGAAGCAACTGGCTTGACAGTAGGCTCAGCCGCAGGCGCGGTGAGCGCGTTGAAGCGCTTACCAAGAGCCTTAGCCGAGATGAGCCAGAATCCGATGATCACAAACAGAATGATCGCCAAGTAGGGCGTAATGGCAGCCAAGCTGCCAAAGGCTACCAAGAGACCTTGCTGGATGAAGGATCCACCACTCTTTCCAAGACGGGCTCCTACGACGTCAATTGCTGCCTTACCCTTACTCTTCTGTTCCGCATCAAGAGGGATGTAGGCCATTTCTTTTGTAGGATCGAAGAGAGAGTATTTACAAGACTTACTCATGATGTTCTGTACCATACCGACAATGACCGCTAAAAAGAGCGGTGACATGCCTAGAACAAGCGTTCCAGCATCAATGTTTGTGCGGAATAGGATCAGAGCAAAGAAGAGCGCTCCTGTAATCAAAAGAACGATAGGTGTAATGACCGCAGCAAAGGTCCAACCAAATCTGCGCATCACGTTACCACCCACAAATAGCATCATGAAGACTGTTACGATACCTGTGATCGTAGAGAACATTCCCATAAAAGCGCTGTAGTCGTTTGCATTAGGATACATCGCTTTCAACTGACCTTTCCAAGTCACTTCAACGATATTGATCGCAACACCGTAGCAGATCACGAGAACAGCCAATAGGCCGATGTAAGGTGACTTGACCAGGTAGAGGAAGCTTTCTTTAATGCTCAACTTCGGCTTGTCTTTCTTCTTTGAAGCTTTCTGCTCGTTCGGATCAAAGAAACGCGGGTCTGTCAAAACATTTTTGTTAATCCAACGGTAGGTCAGCATGATCACAACACCTGCGATCAACACAAGACCCATCAAGAGATTTAAAGAGACACCCCAAGGGTCAACACCTTCCGGCACGTGGCGGCGGATGTTAGAAACGGCGATGATGCAAGGGCCTGAGCAAACAAGCGCCAAGTTAGCACCGATGCCGAAAAGAGCG
>CAZXQV010000084.1:0-5456 GCA_964643195.1 uncultured bacterium
ATCATAGCTACTTTAGAAGCCATCTATTGTGGGACTGTGAGCGTTGAATATATGGGCTGTCATTTTCCAGAGTTAGAGCGCTGGATACAAGAACGTATTGAGAAAAGTCGCTTTTGTCCTCAACTGTCCTTAGAGGAGAAAAAAGAACTTTTTGAAAAGCTTAATCGCGCTGAGCTTTTTGAAACTTTTATTCATACCCGCTATGTGGGACAAAAACGTTTTTCTTTGGAAGGTGTAGAAACTCTTATTCCTATTTTGGCCGACCTCATCGACAAAAGTCTCGTAGATGAGGTCGTGATTGGCATGGCCCACCGCGGCCGTCTCAATGTCCTTGCCAACATTTTGCAAAAATCCTACTCAGCAATATTTAGTGAGTTTGAAGACTTTCTTGATCCCAATTGGGTTTTTGGAGATGGCGATGTGAAATATCACAAAGGCTATTCGTCGGATGTTGTGACAATGAGTGGGCAGACAGTTCATGTGAGTCTCACCTCTAATCCAAGTCACTTAGAATCTGTCAATCCTGTCGCTATGGGCAAAGCCTATGCCAAGTTACAACTCTATCCGGAACGTCAAGCCATGGCCATCTTAATTCATGGGGATTCAAGTATCGCAGGTCAAGGTGTGGTTTATGAATCACTTCAGCTTTCACAGCTGCCTGGCTATGGGACAGGTGGAACAATCCATGTGATCGTAAATAATCAGATCGGTTTCACCACGCTTCCTGAAGAGTATCGTTCTAATCGCGCTAGCACAGACATCGCACATGCTTTCTCCTGTCCCGTCTTCCACGTCAACGCTGAAGATCCCGAAGCTTGTAGTTATATCAGTCGGCTTGCAATTGAAATCCGGAATGCCTTTCACTGCGATGTCTTCATTGAACTCAATGGCTATAGGAAATATGGCCATAATGAAAGCGACGAACCAGCATTCACTCAACCCCTCCAATACCAAATTATCCGCTCCAAAAAAAGTATTCGAGAGATCTACCGCGACCAATTATTTCAAGAGGGAAGCTTGGAACAAGCTTTTGCCGAAAAGGCAGAAAAGAAATTCCATGAAGAGCTTGCTTTTGAACTAGAAAAATTTAAAGTGGAACCCTCCCGTAAACCTGATGACGCCTTTACTCGAGAGTGGAAGGGTTTTGTTGCGCCTAATGTTGCCAAGCTTTTGGAACCTGTCAACACAGCTGTCGATGAAATGACTCTACGTCATATTGCCAAAGAGATAACTTCTGTTCCGGAAAATTTCGATATCCACAAAAAATTAGCCAAGCTTGTTGCATTGCGCTTGCAGCGGCTAGATGGAGAAATTGACTGGGGCTTAGCGGAACATCTCGCCTTTGGTTCGCTCTTAATCGATGGTCAAGCTGTGCGGGTTTCTGGTCAAGATTCTGAACGCGGGACCTTCTCTCATAGGCATGCGGCTTGGATCGACCAAAAGAGCGGAAAAAAATATTTCCCCCTACAGCGCCTAGGCTCTTTTACAGTTTATAATTCGCCTCTCTCAGAATTTAGCGTGATGGGGTTTGAGTTTGGTTATAGTCTATGCGCGCCCGAAGCCCTCGTTTGCTGGGAAGCGCAGTTTGGCGATTTCGCCAATGGCGCACAGGTGATCATCGATCAATATCTGTCATGTTCCGCAAGTAAATGGTCTCGCTATAGCGGTCTTGTATTGCTGTTGCCACATGGCTATGAAGGTGCAGGTTCAGAGCATAGCTCCTGCCGTCTGGAACGTTATCTACAACTCTCAGCTCAGGGGAATTGGCGTGTGATTTATCCCACAACGCCCGCTCAATATTTCCATGCTCTCCGTAGACAAATGGCAACAAATTACCGCGTTCCTCTTATCACGCTTACACCAAAAGAACTATTGCGTCATCCCAAATGCGTAAGCACATTGAAAGATTTCACCGAAGGACAATTTGAAGAGATCCTCTGTACAGCTGTAAAAAAACCTCGCAAGTTACTACTTTGCACGGGACACATTGCCTTCGACCTACTTGGTCAAGAAGATATTGCAATTGCGCGTATTGAGCAGCTTTATCCTCTTCATGAAGAGAAATTGGAGAGACTTTTTGAGCAATACAAAGGCGTTCAGGAGATCTTATGGGTTCAAGAAGAGCCCGAAAACATGGGAGCTTGGAGTTATATAGCTCCAAAGCTGCCGCGATCCGTTCAGTATGTAGGGCGTCCTGCTGCTCCAACACCAGCAACAAGCTCTCACAAGCGGCACAAAAAAGAGCTGGAATCAATCATTGAGAGGGCGTTTCGATGAAAATTGAGATCAAAGTTCCCCCTATGGGAGAATCGATCAGTGAAGCTACGATTGCGACTTTCCTAAAACCTTCAGGATCAGCTGTTAGAGAAAGTGAAGAAGTAATCGAAATAGAAACAGATAAAGTGAATCAACCACTCTATGCTCCAGCTGCTGGAGAGATTTCTTGGATTGTCACAGAAGGACAGAGTGTCGCGATCGGCACTGTGATTGGTTTTGTGGAGACTGGGAAGGAAGGAGTTGCTCATACAAAAGAAGAGAAAATTCCTCAGCAAGCGACACAACAAGCTGAAAAAACTGCGAAACCAGAGAAAATCGCACCAGCTGAAAAACTGCAAAAGCCAGAGAGTGGGATTCGCAAGGGGAGCGAAGAGTTTATCCAAGGATTGAGAGAAAAACAGCCGAAAATTGAAAAGCCAGTACAAGAAGACCAAGAGCGGGAAAGGCGCACAAAAATGAGCCGTATCCGCAAAACAATCGCACATCGGCTTGTCAACTCTCTTCATGAAGCAGCCATGTTGACCACCTTCAATGAAGTCGATATGTCAGCTATTATGTTGCTGCGCGCCAAACACAAAGATAGCTTCTTCGAAAAATATGGAGTTAAGCTTGGCTTCATGTCTTTTTTTGTAAAAGCTGTTGTTGAAGGCCTCAAAACTTTTCCCGATTTTAATTCCTATTTATCGGGTGAAGATCTGGTGCAGCGCAATTATTATGACATAGGAATTGCTGTAGGGACAGAGCGGGGACTTGTCGTGCCCGTGATACGTAACTGCGATAAGCTCCATTTTGGAGAGATCGAGCAAAAGATCGCTGCTTTTGCAGACCGTGGACGGAAAGGAGCTTTGCGCATTGAAGATTTAGAGGGTGGCGGCTTCACCATCACCAATGGTGGGATCTATGGCTCATTGCTCTCAACACCCATTTTGAATCCCCCACAGGTCGGCATTTTGGGGATGCACGCGATATTGAAGAGACCTGTTGCTGTTGATGAGAAAGTAGAAATCCGCCCGATGATGTATTTAGCCCTCAGTTATGACCACAGGATTGTCGATGGTAAAGAAGCAGTGAGTTTTTTAGTTCACATAAAAAAAATTTTGGAAGATCCAGCATGTATGATGTTGTTGTAATTGGAGCCGGTCCAGGTGGCTATGTAGCTGCTATACGCGCAGCACAGAAGGGGATGAAAGTCGCCTGCATAGAGAAAGAAAAAACGCTTGGAGGTACCTGCCTCAACGAGGGCTGTATTCCATCCAAAGCGCTTCTGCACTCTTCAGAATATTTCTTCCGCATAGCAAAAGAGGGAGAGGAGCATGGTATCTTTGCAGAAAAGCTGTCCGTTGATCTCGCACGGATGATGAAACGCAAAAACGGTATTGTTCAAGGGCTTACAGAGGGTATTGTCTATCTATTCAAAAAGAATAAGGTAGAGTGGATAAAAGGAGGGGCTTCTTTTCTTTCGCCCAATAAGTTGCTTGTGGAAAATAAAGAGGTCGAAGGTAAGTCGATCATCATTGCTACAGGATCGGAGCCTATCTCTCTGCCGTTTTTACCTTTCGATGGAAAAAAGGTTTTGAGCTCTACGGAAGTACTCTCTTTGAAGACTATTCCTAAAAAGATGCTGATCATTGGTGCCGGTGTGATTGGCTTAGAGCTTGGCTCTGTCTTTCGCCGTCTAGGCAGCGAAATCGAAGTGGTAGAACTTCTTGATCGCGTGATCCCACCTTTTGATCACGATCTTTCGAAAGCTGCCTTCCAGATTTTCCAAAAACAGGGAATGAAATTTCACCTCTCTGCCAAAGTTAAGGCGGGGAAAGTCGATCAAAAGGGTGTCATAGTTGAAATGGACAATTTCGAGTTACAGGGTGATCTTGTCCTTGTTTCTATTGGGAGAAAGGCTTTCACCAAAGGTCTTGGACTCGACAAAATTGGGATTCCAGAGGGACAGATCGCCATCGATAGCAATTTCATGACAAAAGTACCTCATGTCTATGCGATCGGTGATGTTGTTGATGGCCCGATGTTAGCCCACAAGGCAAGCGAGGAAGGCATTGCTTTGATTGATTATCTTGCTGGTGAAAAATGTTCGCTCAATTATTGGGCTATTCCTAATGTGATGTATACATGGCCTGAAGTGGCAGCTGTTGGAATGACAGAGGAAGAAGCTCGGAAACGCAATCTGGAAATACAGATCGGCAACTTCCCTTTCAAAGCCAATCCGCGTGCTCGTTGTAGCGGTGATGCTGAGGGAGTTGTCAAAATCATCGCAGAAAAAAAGAGCCAAAAAATCATCGGCATGCATATCATTGGTCCCAACGCCTCTGAGATGATAGGGGAGGGTGTGATGGCTATTGAAAGAGGAGTGACTCTTTCTGAATTAGCTCATTTATCCCATGCACACCCCACCTGCTCAGAAGCGATCAAAGAAGCGGCTTTAGCAGCTCTTAAGCTCGCGATCCATTTCTAGCATCAGAAAAAAAATGAAGTGCTTGCGCTTTTTTTGTAGCGAACAAGCTTGTGGAGCGGGCAGTGTGAGTGTCAATCTCTTTCGCTTCCATGGGCCCTGACTTTTTGCTAAACACCTCATTCTCTCTTTGGCATCGAGATTCAATTGTGGATAGGTAAGCATAGATCCTCCCTTGGTAGGTTTAAAGAGAATCACTCTAGCATAATCTGGAATATAGTTGTTATACTTTTTTAAAAAGTGCTCCCACTTCTGTGGGAGCACAACAATTAAGCATCTGACTCACCTTGAGGTCTTTTCCAGACAGTCGGCTGATACCGCTGCATTTTGGGCTTTGGTATAGAAAAATTTTCTGCTGGTGTATTGTGATGGACACTTTGATTAGTGGAAGTTGAACTTCCAGACCTACGCTGGCAAATTTCAGCAGCAGCTCTTTTCAAGCTTTGATATTGGGATAGTTTCATCGGCTTTCTTCCTCTTATTAAGGCATCGACGTTTTTTATCCCACTATCATTTGCAGCTTCTTCAAGCGCTACTTGATAGTTGTGCATCAGAAAGAGATTGATCGCTTCACACGCTTGCATCCGTTTCTCTGTTTCTTCTTCACGGTTTCTACAGCACAATTGCTGGAAAAACCCAATGAGTGCATGAGCTTTGGGCTCGTCGTGCAACTCATTATCAGCTTCATTGTAACTCACAGTGCGTTTTTCCCAAT
>CAZXQV010000085.1:0-5445 GCA_964643195.1 uncultured bacterium
TCTCTAGAGATGTCAGCTGAGCAATTGATGCACCGTCTTGTCTGCTCTCAGGCAGAGGTTGAGTCTGACAAAATCCGAACAGGCTCTTTGTCAGGAGTTGAATTCCAACGGATTGTAACAGCAGTGGGCCGCATGCAGGAAGAGACGATGGTGATTGATGACCAGCCAGGCCTTAAGATCACGGATCTACGGGCACGAGCTCGTCGGATGAAGGAAAGCTACGATATTAAATTTCTGGTAATCGATTACTTGCAATTGATTGCCGGCTCTGGATCGAACCGTACTCAAGAGAGCCGGCAGAACGAGATCAGTGAGATTTCGCGGATGCTCAAAACATTGGCGCGCGAACTTAATATTCCTATTCTCTGTCCTTCACAGCTTTCTCGAAAAGTCGAAGATCGTGCAGGTCATCGGCCGATGTTGAGCGACCTTCGAGAATCCGGCAGTATTGAGCAGGATAGCGACCTTGTCATGTTCTTGTTGCGCCGCGAATACTACGATCCAAATGATAAGCCCGGAATGGCTGAAGTGATCGTAGCAAAAAATCGTCATGGCTCAGTCGGCAGCGTCAATCTGACATTTGTAAAAGAGCTGGTGCAGTTCCGCAATTACACCCCGATCCAAGTGGAAATGAATGAAGAGTCACACTTTGCTTCACTATAGCCGAATCAGTACAAAATTGCAGTGTTTGACCGCGCCAAAGCTCTCGCGACTGAACGATCCTAAATAACCTAATGTTACAAACATGAGGTCATTTAGGATCGTTCAGTCGCGAGACTTTCGCGTGGGTAAAACACTGCAATTTTGTACTGATTCGGCTATATGACAAAAATACAGGGACATAGAGGGAGCGCTGGAACGCACGAAGAAAATAGCCTCGTAGCTTTCAAAGAGGCTTTTGAAGCTGGAGCCGATGGCATTGAACTTGACCTACAGATGACCAAAGATCTGGAAATCGTCATCTATCACGACTTCACCTTCCATGATCAACTCATTCGAGATTGCTACGCCAAAGAAATAGGCTGTCTGACTCTACAAGAGCTCTGTGAAAAACTCGTTCTATGGAAATTTCAAGCCAATCTAGAATTAAAACGAGACCCTTACCATCCAGAATGGTCCCATGAGGCCGAAATTGTAGCAAAAAAAGTGATGGGAATCATTGCTGAGTATCAATTAGAGGACTGCGTCTACTACTCTTCTTTCGACCCCCAAATTTTGAAAGCAGTGGAAGTCCGAGGAGGAAAAACAGCACTGCTTCTTTCTGATGAAGATTTTGAAAGGGCTTATCCAAAAAAAATTTTTAAGTTGGCAAAAAATGCGGTCATCATCTCCCCTGACTATAAAGCGCTCCACAAAGAACAGGTCGAAACTCTCCAAAAAATGGGCTACCAAGTGATTCCCTGGACCGTTAACAAGGTGGAAGATTGGGGAAAAATGATAGAATTTGGGGTAGATGGGATGATCACTGATTTCCCAAGAATGTTGAGGCACTACCTCTCCAGCTGAATTCAGCTATAGTAGGGTAAGTTCATTCAGAAACAACTTAAAGAATTGGAGTTTGTTTTGACATTTTCTAATCGATGAACTATCCTCGTGCCATCGAAAAATCCGAAGGAACTCGATGTCATCAGTAAAAAAGAAAAGAAAGTACAAGATCGCTAAGCATAAGCGTAAAAAGCGCCGCAGACGTGATCGTCACAAAAACAAGTAAAATCTTTGTTTAAGCATCCCACTCTATATGACGTAATAGTAGTAGGTGGAGGGCATGCCGGATGTGAGGCAGCCTTGGCTGCCGCTCGCATGGGCTGCCAAACACTCCTACTCAGCATGAACCTGGATACGATAGCCAAAATGAGCTGTAATCCAGCGATTGGTGGCGTAGGCAAAGGTCACATGGTCAGGGAGTTAGATGCTCTTGGCGGTGAAATGGGCAAAGCGGCGGATGCTTCTGCCATCCAGTACCGTATGCTCAACCGCTCAAAGGGGCCAGCAGTCTGGGCCCCTAGAGCTCAGTGTGATAAGGTTGCCTATCAAACCGGCATGAAGCAGCGGCTTGAGCTCCAGGAAAATCTTGACATCTATCAAGGCACAACAGTTGCCTTTCATGAAGAAAATGGAGTGATCACTGGGGTTTCGACTCTAGAGGGAATCTTCTTTCGAGCTAAAAGCGTCGTCATTTCTGCCGGCACTTTCATGCGCGGTTTGATCCATATAGGGGACCACAATCAAGAGGGGGGAAGAGCGGGAGACAAACCTGCTATCGGCATTTCAAAATGTCTCTCTGATCATGGCTTTAAGCTAGGCCGATTGAAGACAGGAACACCTCCTCGCATTTTAAAACGGAGCATCGACTTTTCTAAGACAGAAGAGCAACCTCCCGAAGAGGGCGTGCGCTTTTCTTTTGATGCCCCCGAAGAGAAATTGCCTCAAATCTCCTGTTTCATCACTTACACATCGAAAAAGAGTCATGAGATTATTGAGCGCAATATGCATCGCTCTCCTCTTTATTCGGGAATGATCAAAGGGATCGGCCCTCGTTATTGTCCTTCCATCGAGGATAAGGTGAAGCGTTTTGCTGACAAGGAGCGCCATCAAATCTTTTTGGAACCTGAGGGGCTTAAAACTGAAGAATATTACGTCAATGGCATCAGCAGTTCTCTGCCTTTCGATGTCCAGCTTGAGATGATCAAAACGATTCCTGGACTTGAGCAAGTGAAGGTTACAAGAGCGGCTTATGCGATTGAATATGACTATGTGGAATGCGGACAGGTGGGCAACACATTAGAGACTCGACTCATCCAAGGACTTTATTTTGCTGGGCAGATCAATGGAACCACAGGCTATGAAGAGGCAGCTGCCCAAGGCTTTGTAGCGGGTGTGAATGCGGCTTGCAAAATACAGGGGAGGGCTCCTTTCCTCTTATCACGTTCCAATAGTTATATCGGTGTGATGATCGATGATTTGATCACCAAAAAATTGGATGAGCCTTACCGCATGTTTACAAGCAGAGCCGAACACCGCTTGCTTTTACGCCAGGATAATGCTGATCTGCGTCTGCGTGAGATTGGTTATGAATTGGGTTTAATTGGAAAAGAGGAGTATGAATACCTGCTTTACAAAAAAGAGACCATCGCAAATAGTGAAGCCCATCTATCAAAAAGCTATATTCAATGGGAAGGAAAGAGCACTTCCCTAGCGCAGCTTTTGCGTAGACCAGAAGTACGCTATAAAGACCTGAATCTTCCCGATCATGGTGAAGAGATCAACTCTCAAATTGAATTTAATCTAAAATATGCTGGCTATATTTCGCGACAGCAAGAGGACATCGCGCGTTTCGCCAATTTAGAGAACTTTGAAATACCTCAATTAGACTATCGGAAAATCATAGGCCTGCGGAAAGAGGCTCAAGAAAAATTAGCGAAACATCTTCCAAAAACGCTCGGTCAAGCCTCTCGGATCAGCGGTGTTTCTCCAGCTGACATTCAAGTTTTGATGGTTTCCCTCAATAGATGAAATTCTCAACATTATTTCTTCAATCAACCCCCATCTTAAACCAGCTTTACATCGAAGAAGCGCTGCTGCGAGCTGATGATAGAAATATTTTGCTTGTGAATATGGGCTCTCCCCCAGCAATTGTGATGGGGATTTCAGGAAAGCCTGAGGAGCTGATTGACACAGAGAAAGTTCTAAATCATGCTATTTTGGTGATCAAACGATTCAGTGGAGGGGGAACGGTGATTATCGATGAGAACACGCTTTTCGTCACTCTGATCTGTAATACAAAGGATGTGAAGATCGAAGCGCAGCCCAAAGAGATCTTGGCTTGGGGGCAGAAGTTTTTTGCTCCCCTGATCCCCGGAATAGAACTTTGTGAAAATGACTTTGTTTTTGGCGATTTGAAGGTAGGTGGCAACGCTCAATACATTCGAAAGGGTCGTTTTTTGCTACACACCTCTTTCCTTTGGGATTTTTCACCGGAAAAGATGGAGTATCTAAAACTTCCTAAAAAACGTCCTGAATACAGAAAAAGCAGACCTCATACTGAATTTCTCACGACCCTAAAAGAGCGACTTTGCAAAGAGAATTTGCTCGCCGCCTTAAAAAATCTTGGAGAGCCTCTCACTGATTTAGATGAGGTCGTTGCAAGAGAGCATAGACGCAGCACAACCCTGATCAATATTTCTCAATAGAAGCTGGGGAACAGCCGTTAAAATCCCTACAACGGAAAATGATCGCATGCTTGACAGGCTTTTTGCAGCAAAAAAAGAGGGGCGATGCTCCCACGTACTCTACTTTCCCAAAATAGGGAGACAGCTTCATCTCATAATGCTGCTTATACCAATCGAAAGCATCTTTTCCAGTATTCTCTAATACAACAAAGAAACCTGTCATCCCGCTATCCTCTATTTGAGGCCAGTAGCTAAACTGATTTTTGCGATCCCCATGCAGATTGAAAAAATAGGCCCGCTTCTGCTTTGGTCCATAAAAGCTCAACAAACTAGCGGTTTGATATTTATCCCCAAAGAGAAAGTCTTTATCGGGATTGTAGCCACCCATCACAAGCGCTTTTTCAATTTCACTCCATCCCACATTCTGTCGGAAGGGATTTACCTTATAAGGGATCGGCAAAAGATCATATTTCTGAAAAAGAGGTATCGAAAGCGCAAAAAGTGAAAAAGCGATCGCCATCCAACTTCCCAAGTGGAGCCAGACGCGCCCATTTTTCATTTTCTCAACAGCAAACCAAGCAACAGGCAATGTCGCTGCAGGGTAGAGAAAGAGACCCCAGTTGGGTTGCAACTGCTTAAAAAACGCTGCGATAAAATAGAAAACCAAGAGAAAAGGAAATGCAGCACAATAAATCAAGGGTCGTGCCCGCATGTAGAAATAGCTGCAGAAAAGAAGACACCAATAGATAGGAGAAAAAAGCCCCAGCTGTGCAAAGAAGAAATCGAGAAAATTGCCACTGCCAATCTTTTTGGTCATCGTACGACCCACATGTTTGAATGTAGCAAAATCATGCCCCCAATTCCAATAGAGGGTAGGCATCAATGCAATTAGGGAAATCCCGATTCCCCAGATTATACTCCACCTTCTTAGACGGGGGAAAAACATGAAGAATAAGAGTGTCACCGGCCACAAAATGAAAGCGGTCCACTTGTAAAGCCCTCCAAAAAGAATCCACACTCCCGCCAATGGGTAATTAGGCCCTTCTTGATCCACAAGCCCTCTCATGACAGTGGCGATACCAAGAGTTAGAAAAAGCATCATTCCACCATCTGTGGTCGCCATGAAAGAGAGGAAAATGCCGATCGGTGAAAAAGCCATCACAATCGCTGCCCAAAATGCCGTGCGCGTCAAACCGTTGGCAAAACGAGTCATGGCAAATGTCACTAGAGGCAGGAAAAAAGAGATCACTACGGCGCCAAAACGGACACCAAATTC
>CAZXQV010000086.1:0-5429 GCA_964643195.1 uncultured bacterium
ACCTTCCACCCCATCTCCCACCGGCGGCGGGGCTGCAAATGAAGTTGCGCTTAATTGAAATTGGCATGTGTATATAACATGTCCTCTTGGATCCAATTCTTCGACATCAACAAAAGCTTCCTTCCAATTGTTCATCTCCTGGCGAGGTATACGCAAATGTACGCTCATATAGTGTTTTCTTATATCTGAAATGGAAGAGGCTGACGATAAGCATGGTTCACCATTTATACCACCGCATAGGTAAAGACCGCTCATGGCGTGGACATTTCTGTAGTGGGCGCATATCTCTTCTGGCATGCGCGGTTTCAAGATGCAATTTGGAAACCAACATTGGATTTGTTGACCAGCATGTCTATCACTGCAGTGTTTGATAAATAAAGACTGTTCTTGAAACTCTTGATGAGGATTACACTTTGTGCATTCAAAAACGATACTCTCACTCCTAAGTCGTCGACTCTCTTTAGAATGAGGCAATATTGGACGTCTTCGTTTATAGTTCCCTGCTCTACCTGGACCTAGTTCTTGAAAGTTGTCATGTTCAGAAGTCGATGAGAAGAATGAGCTCAGTTCGTTTTGAGAAGAAGGCAATCCTTGAAGAGGTAATCCTGGAGATCGCGTTTCAAGTCCTGAAGAAGATACTGCATAGCAGTGTTGGGCGAATAGATGTTGCAAAAATTCTGAGGATAGGGCAGGCGGTTGTTCAGGGGGTAAAGGCGGAAGATTTTGTTGATCTACAGGGAGTTGTTGTTGCGAAATTATTGGTTCAGCTATCCCACTTACTCGATCCCCACTTTGGCCTGCTCCATAGGCTGCTGGAAGGATACCGTGACTTTGCCCTGATTGTACACCAGTAAAATGCATTTCTTATCCGCACTTTAAATTTGGAACAACTTTAACAAGAGTTCAGCAATTCCCGCTAGGAAAATCAAAATATAGCCGATTTAATTTGCATTAGCTATCTTAGCACCTGACATTTTTAAAATAGAGCCACCAAGCCGGTATTTGTGTAAGAGAAAGAGCTGCTGAGAGAAGGGATCTAAGACCCTGCTTAAAGAATGAGACCATACTTCTCTCTACATCAAAGGCTGACGTAAAACCATTAATAAAATTTGTCAGGTGCTAAGAGAGTGTATTATTATCCTTACAAAGCGATTGACAGAAAATAATCATTTTCCTAAAATCGTCTTCTTTTGAAATCATATTTTTATCAGTAATTCTCGCTGGAAATGATGCTAAATCTTTCATTACCAAAGAAAATAACGAAAAAAGTTTACGAAATGAAATTTTGCAACCCATCGACTCTACAACAGAACAACCTCCAACCGCAACCGCTGTATTTTTATTAAATGTATCAATCAAATAGTGCTTCTTATACAGATCCAACTACTCACCCATTCTGGCCTAGTGGCCCGGAAGATCCCGGGATGAGCGAGCAGCAGGCGTGTCCACCAAATGATTTAGAAATCGCAAAATTAGCAAAAGAGCTTTTCGAACACACAAGAAAGGGATCTCCTCCCCCACAGCAATCTCCTCCCCCACAGGAAAGTGAGAGAGCTTTTCTAGACCTATATCTTTTACAAATCCTCCCGGATCTCCCATCAGACCCTTTTGCTCAACCATCTTTACCACCAGCAGACTTCCAAAAGCAGGCATTCCAGGCATCCTCGCTCACAATATTTGATTCTCCTCCAAGTGGGGCAGATGCACTTAGCACTTCGCCGCTCCAAGCGCCAACGGGCATTGCTAGTAATGGAGCGCCATTTTCTTATTTACATCAAAATCATGGCTCATTTTTAGAACCGCCTGTTGCAAATAAAAATCCACTAGAAAGCGCAGACACTCAACCAACAAGAACGATCGGAAGGCAAAGAGATCGAGGAGCTACTAGAAAAAACCCTTATGATCGCAATCCCTCCACTCAAAAGCGGCAGCCTAGTCCCAACGATCTAGATGATAGCATTCTACCAGCTCCGATGAAAAATCGCGATCGCCGTTCGCAGCTCTTTCAAAAAGATACCGCACACTGGAGATTCCGAAACTCAGGGCTCGCAGAGTGCCTTCGCTGTGATGGCACGTCATTAGTCTTGGCCACGCCACACGCCATCGCTGCGCATGATAGAAATTTTCATGCAGAAAATAGACCATTCATTTGCGGAATTGGTGACTGTCCATATCGCTTTCAGAATTTGAACGCTAGAACTATTCATATAAAATGGGAGCATTCTCAAGAAAAATGTTGTCCATGTTGCCACAAAGAGCTTGTAATAAAACCACAAATACCAACAGAGCGCAACTTTGATAAGGCTTTGGAATGGCACTTTTACCACCAACATTTGAAGATACATTGGAAATGTCTATGTGATCAGCAGATAGATGATCTAACATATTTAAGAACACACTCGCATAAAAAGTATCCACGTATAACTAAAGATCGACAAGAGAATTTTATCGATCCGAATACAGGTCTGCCATTGAATGCTCATTATGTTGATGTAGCAGGTCAACGTACAATCGTCGCTTATCCTAAGAATAGACAACCTCCAATACCCCATCCTGTTACATGGTCCACTATCTAGTGCTCTTCTTATACTAATTGCAAGAGTTAAATCCACAAAAGAGGGTCATGTAGTGAAGCAGATTTGACAGATCCTTTTGAAGCGCATGTTTTTCAACATGAGCGAGAAAAGATCTGTCAAAGATGCTGTACTAGATGGTTCTGTTTTGTGGATTTAACTCTTGCAATTAGTATTATTCAACTCACGAAGCAAATCGCGTTTTTGCCGACGCAACTCCTCCAACTCAAACTCCACCTCGTAGCGATTCTCTTCTGTCCGCGTTGACACGAGTTCCTGCTCGTGCAATGCTATAATTTCTATTTCATTACGCAAATACTCCCCCCTCAAAGACCACCCAAAAAGCTTGCGTCCCCAACGCATCAGAATCTTTGCCGGATCATAGAGCGCTGGTAAAAAACGCATGTAGTCGAAACGCGAAAGCCTCTCTTTATTCTCCTGAGCGATCTCTTCAGTCGTCAACTCAACTGAAACATAATTCTTATCAAGAGCAATCACATGCTGATGAGCTGGAAAAGCATGCAGTACATTCAACCAAAGTTTCACAGCCGCAGGAATTAGCAAAACCATTTCCCAACGATGCACTGGGTAGTAACGCCATCTCGTCCGTCCAAGGAAGATCCGAACCTGCCCAATCACCTTCTCACCAATCCGCCAAAAAGCAAAATCATCGAGATTAGCAACCACCCTCAGTTTTTCCTGACGCTGCGCACGCATCTGCTGATAGAAATCGTAATCTCGTCTGTTAGGCATCGGTGGGTTCGAAGCATAGGCAAGAGCAATCAAATCATGAGAGTAGAGCCCAATTTGCATCGCCATCGCTCCTCCCATACTGTGACCTGCAACAAAAGGCAGCCTATCACCTTGTTTGAGCTTGCGCAAGTGCTTGTGGATACGTCTCCAAGAATGCTGATACGCCTCTGTTGCCGAACCATGGATACCCAAATTGGCAAACATAGAACCCATCATAGAGGGCTGTGATGGCCACATTTCAGTCCCTTGGCAGAGATAAATGCCAGGTCCATCCTCTTGAGGAAAGAGACTCACAGTCTTGACACCTTCTGCAATCAAGTGCTGCTTCGCAACATAGGGAATCAACTTCCCACTCTCTTCAAAAGAGGGAATCTCAAGAGATACCCCCTCTAATTCCCGGTAAACCGCACCATGACAAAGTACCGCGAGCGTCAAAAACTTCCTCTTTTCTGCACTCTGAAATTGAGAAATCAGCGCTAGATCTAGAGAAACCTGCTTCGTTAAATCCTTATCTCTTCTTTTGCGCACTGAAGGAAAAAACTTCGATAAAAAACCAGGAGGCGCACCCACCACATCGTAGAAACGCTCCGCTTCAGGATTCCAGTGCACATCGATATGATCGTTTTCAGGTAGAGCGCCCACCATCTTTTTGGCAAAGTCTAAAGAAAGAGCAACCCCTCTAGCATAATCTCTTAAAAAACCATCTTGAGCAATGACCTTTGGCAGACTTTTGCGCTCCCAATACTCACAATTTTGAGTCCAAGCCCTCCGAGGCTTCCCTAGGAGCTCAAAGAAATAGGCCAAAGTTTCTCGATTCAACTCTTTGTTTTTAGGATACTTGACATGATAGCGCCATCCCCCTTCAAAGGTGAGCCAACGAGCTTCTAATGGAGCATCACTAATTCCCTGCATATAGTTTTCTACCAATCCGCACCATTGTCGCGCCCTCTTCAAGCGCTATCTTGTAATCTTGCGACATCCCCATTGAAAGCTCTTTTAGCCCCCACTTGTCCCTAAGTTTGCGAAGAGCCGCAAAACACTCTCGTATAACGCTAACATCATCTGTTAGAGGAGCCATTGTCATCAACCCCTTTATCTCAAGATTAGGCAGCTTTTTTAATGCAGGAATCTCTGTTTCCCACTCTTGAGCAGAAAGACCCGATTTACTCTTCTCCCCAGATGTGTTGACTTCCAGCAAAATTGAAGTAGTGTTCTCCTTAGATATCTTTGAAATGAGATGAGCAAGCTCCGGATTGTCAACGGAATGAATCAAATAAAACTTCCCGATCACTTTACTCACTTTATTCTTCTGCAATTTGCCAATGAAATGCCAGCGTATATCTTTGGGGAGCGTCTCTATTTTGAGGAGAGCCTCTTGAACTCTATTCTCACCAAAATCACGGATACCCTTTTGATAGAGCTGCATGATCTGATCAATAGAACGCCCCTTAGTCACAGCGACTAAAAGAGCGTCATCTGTCGAGAAATTCCAAGTAGAGGTCACGCGTCTTCTCCAAGTTATCCAAACTGTGCGCAGAGCTCACAAAGTTCGCTTCATACTGTGATGGAGAAATGTACACTCCCCTCTCAAACATAAAATGAAACAATTCATTAAAACCGGTGCACTTTTTAGCATCTGCAAAACTCTCGACAGAGGTCTGCCCCAAAAAGAGCGTAAAAAGAGAACCCACCTGATTGACACAAGCCGCAATCCCTTTCTTCTTAATCAGATTACATAGTGGCTTCGTAATCACATTTGTTTTTTCTTCAAGATCAGCATAGAAACCTTTGCGTTCTGCAATGCGCAAAGTTTGATAACCAGCCTCCATAGCGACTGGATTGCCAGAAAGTGTGCCAGCTTGATAAACAGGTCCGAGAGGGGCAATGAAGTTCATCACATCAGAACGTCCACCAAACGCTGCAGCAGGAAACCCCCCTCCCACGATCTTTCCAAGGCAGACAAGATCGGGACGTACACGGTAAATCTCTTCCGCTCCACCTAAGGCCACTCGAAAACCAGTGATCACTTCATCGAAAATAAGAAGCGCACCTTGCCTCTTTGTCTCCTCCCTAAGCATCTCAATGAACTCTTGAGAAGCTGCC
>CAZXQV010000087.1:0-5425 GCA_964643195.1 uncultured bacterium
TTTTTCTCTTAGGCGTGATGGTGATTGTAGAAATGATCGATTCCCATGATGGCTTCAAGCTTGTCACTGACTTGATCTACACCTCTTCAAAAAGACGGATGCTCTGGTTTTTGATAGGAATTTCTTTTTTCATGTCAGCAGTTTTAGACAATTTGACCTCGATGATAGTAGTGATTTCTTTGATGCGCAAAATGATTCCCAGTGTCAAAGATCGTTTATTGATTGGTTCAGTGATTGTGATCGCTGTCAATGCTGGAGGAGCGTGGACACCGATTGGGGATGTGACCACTACGATGCTCTGGATTCATGACAAAATCTCGACATGGGAGACGATTAAAGCACTCTTTCTTCCGAGCGTGGTCTGTGTGGTGGTATCGGGTTTATTAGCCTCCCTTTCGATAAAAGGGGAGCATGCAAAAGTGGAGGGGAGTATCCATAGATTAGAGATGGAGCCAGGGGCAAAAAGAGTCTTTTTTCTAGGATTATTTTCCTTATTGATGATTCCTGTTTGGAAGGCTTTTTTGGGGTTGCCGCCTTTTATGGGTGCGCTGCTGGGATTGGGGATCATCTGGTTATTTACAGATATCATACATTTGAAGCATGGTGAAGAGCGCTGGCATTTGCGCGTCTTACACGTTCTAACTAAAGTGGATATCTCGGGGATTTTTTTCTTTTTAGGCATTCTGCTTGCCATCGACGCACTTCAAGCGGCTGGTCTACTTTCGGAATTTGCTCGGTTTCTTGATGGGCTTGTACCCAATCAACATTGGATTGCAATGATTATCGGATTGATTTCTAGTGTTATAGATAATGTGCCGCTTGTAGCAGCGACGATGGGTATGTATAACCTTCCTATGGATCACACTCTTTGGCAGCTGATCGCTTATGCAGCGGGAACTGGGGGGAGTATTCTGATTATCGGCTCAGCAGCGGGAGTTGTCTTTATGGGAATGGAAAAGGTGCATTTTTTCTGGTATGCGAAAAAAATGGGTTGGATTGCTTTAGTTGGCTATCTCGCAGGTTTTGGTGTCTACTTACTAATGAACCTATCCCATTAATATAGGTGAATCAGTACAAAATTGCAGTGTTTGACTGCGTCAAAGCTCTCGAGCTTAAAACGATCCTAAACGACCCAATGTTAGAAATATGGGGTCATTTAAGATGGTTCAGTCGCGAGACGTTCGCGTGGTTGAAACACTGCAATTTTGTACTGATTCAGCTATATAAAGGAGTGATCGGCTAAGATTGTCTGCAGCCCTATCGGTGAGAGAAAAAGTGCGTAAGCTGGACTTTGTACATTCAAAAAATAAATAATTAAACTAACATGCTGAAGCTAAACCTTCATTTTTTTCTTTCTTTTCACCTACAATTATTTTT
The DNA here is from genome assembly GCA_964643195.1 of uncultured bacterium. Lineage (GTDB taxonomy): Bacteria > Chlamydiota > Chlamydiia > Chlamydiales > JAAKFR01 > JACKPM01. The sequence goes on from CAZXQV010000087.1 coordinate 1,378, forward strand.
TGAATGTACAAAGTGTAAGGTGAGTCAGTAATTTTCGCTGGAAATGACGTTAAATCTTTGACTACGAAAGACAATAACGAAAAAAAGTTTACTAAATGAAAGCTTATAACCCATTGACTCTAAAAGAGAAAAAACTCCAGCGGGAATGGCTGTTGTTTTTTCAGACCTCTGTCGAAGGTAGGGGGGTCTCAACTGTTACGCAAATAGTAGCATGCGGAAATCGGTGACTATTTGGCAAGGTAGTTAGTGGGTTATTCTCGAGGTTAAGGTATGTAAGAGTTCCCAAATTGCCGATCTCTTTTGGCAATACTGTTATTTGGTTATCACTGAGGTTAAGGTGTGTAAGAGTTCCCAAATCGCCGATCTCTTTTGGCAATACTGTTATTTGGTTATCACTGAGGTTAAGGCTTTCAAGAGTTCTCAAATTGCAGAGGATTGGTGGGAATGTGCTTAGTTTATTAAGGCTCAGGTTAAGTAATTGAAGACCTCTCAAATTGGCGATCTCTGGTGGCAATCCTGTTAGCTCGTTAGAGCTCGCTTTAAGGGTTATAAGACCTTGGAAACCGCCGATCTCTGGTGGCAATGCTGTTAGTCGGCTACCACAGAGGTATAGCTCTTGAAGACCTAGCAAACGGAAGGTGGTTAGTGACCATTCTGTTAGTGGGTTACGACCCAGGTTAAGGTATTTAAGAGCTTGGCAATTGCGGATGCTTGGTGGCAATGTTGGTAATAGGGTACCAGCGAGAGAAAGTGTTGTAAGAGCTGTTAAATCGCCGATCTCTCCTGGCAATTGTGTTAGTGGATTATTCGTCAGGTCAAGGTATTCAAGAGCTTGGCAACTGGCGATGCTTGGTGGCAATTCTGTTAGGTTGTTATTATTGACGCCAAGTACGTGAAGAGCTCTCAAATCGCCGATCTCTCCTGGCAATTTTGTTAGTCGGTTATCCCTCACGGTAAGTATTTTAAGAGCTCCGCAATCGACGATGCTTGGTGGCAATTGTGTTAGGTTGTTATTACTGACGCACAGTTCTCGAAGAGCTGGCAAACTGTGGATGTTTGGTGGCAATTCTGTTAGTGAGTTGTGAGGGAATAAAAGTTTTTGAACAGCTAGTAAATTGCAGATGGTTTCTGGCAATTTTGTTAGTGCGTTATGACTCATGTCAAGCTCTGTAAGATTTGCCAAACAGCCGATGCTTGTTGGCAATTCTGTTAGTGCGTTATGACTCATGTCAAGCTCTGTAAGATTTGCCAAACAGCCGATGCTTGTTGGCAATTCTGTTAGTAGGTTATGCGCGAGTGTAAGTTTTTCGAGATTTCTCAATAACGAAAGCCCATCATTTGGAATCCTTTTTAGATTTCTCCGCTTTAAGCATAGCTCGGTTTGCGCCAATAAAGTTCCGTGTGAGATAGTGTCGTCATAGACAGGATTTGATCTCACGAACTGAACCACTGTTCTCCAAACATCCGGCCCAATATGCGTAGCTTGATTGAGCTCACGCAAGTCTATAGATGTAGCTTGTCCGCCTTGCTCCTGAGAATTCGTTGTAGGATCTAGAGATATCCCTTGGCCGAGTCCTTTGGCGTGCTTTTTCTGAGCAGTGATTATCATGGTAAGAATCGCTGTTACAATAAGTCCTGCGCCGATCTGTACCAAGCGCAAGCCATTGATGCCCTTCATTACACCCCCTAGTCGTAACCCTCCCAAAATAGCCAGAACTACCCCAGTAATTAGGAGAGTAGCCTGAAGGCCATAAATGACGGGCTTTAATGGGAATTTAGAGGATGTAGAACTTGTTTCCATTCGTTTATTATAAATAGAAATATCAAAATAAAGCAATGATCAATCTCTTTAGCAGCTTTTCCAGCTCAAAATGACCCTAACTCTTTGATTTCCTAAGAAAATTACGTAAAAAGTGTGCCAAATGAAATCTTGAAACCCATTTACCGCATGAATCTTCGTTGTCATCCCTCCTCGAGATTTTCCCAAAGCCTCATCGACTTTTTTTTATTCTGCAAGCATCCTGATGTGCCTTTACAATAGACCCGTCTATGGAGTAATTTTCATTGTGCACATCGTCTTTGAGCACTTCCCAAATGATTTGCCACACTCCCTGTCCACTCCATCGGTTGAACCGGTTGAAACACGAACTCCAAGGTCCATAGTCCGAGGGGAGATCTCTCCAGGGGGCTCCTGTTCTAAATATCCACAAAATGCCTTCAATGATTTGACGATGAGGACGAGATGGTCTGCCCCAATATCCAGACTCGGGTGGTAGTAGTGGCTTAATTTTTTCCCACATTTTATCTGACAGCAATGATCTACTCATAGATTTCTCCCTAATTTAATTTACAAGGAGAAATCTTAATCAAATAAAGCTTTTAGGTAGACTGCCTAGTATTATTATATTTGATTGTTACTTCCACTTCGTGTTGCTCAGCAGAGTAAGAGCAGCGGAAAAATGTTCTTTCGAAGAGGGATAAAAAATTTCATTGATAATCTCCTGACCCTCTTTTGTCCCAGAAAGTACGTGACACACAGGTAATTCACACTTTTCCGTGTCAGAAAATTGAGCATGCACCTGAATGCTATTCGCATCCCGCTTACAACGTAAATGCCCACCCGTCCCTTTGCTGATGATTTCGAGAGAAACAATCGCACCTGAGGGAAGATCTACTTGTGTTGTAAAGAGAGAGACTTTCACCTTCTCCTTTCCATTCAGATAATTGAGATGAGACTTTAGTCTCCACTCTAAACGACTCGCTAGCCAAGCCTGTAAATAGGCTGCTGGAATCTCTGTATGAGGGTGAAGAGGACTCTCTTTCTTGTTATAGGTGATTTTTATCTCGGAAGAATGCTCTAGGTGATTAAGCATCACTGGATCATTGTAAATTTCTGCAAGCATTTTGCGCCAAGGTGCTAAAGAGCTCCAGTTCAGATCCCCCACCTCACAATTAAACTGCTTCTCTACCTCCAAAACCGTCTGACTATATTTCTGTAAATTCCCCGTAGATTCTGCATCAAAGATGATGCGAGTAGCAATTGGTGCTAGTTTGGGAAAGAGGGAATTTTGCATCAAAGGATCCTCTGTCCACAAAAGATAGACGGGCAGATCCGCTTGAAGATTGGGAATTATCAGGAAAGGCACCCGCTCTTTGTATTTGCCAGAAACTTCAATCCGGATAATCTCACAGTAAATCGAAAGGTTGCCTCTTCCCAGTGTATGCGCAGAAACAGTAGCATTGAGCTTGTTGTCACGGCTTTTATCATCGCAAGTGACCAAAAGAAGACGACAGGGAAATTTGTTGACGACGTTGTTGACAATCAAATCAAAAAGCTCAGAACGCTCGCTCGATGGAAGATAGACGATCAAATTGAAGAGAGTTGCTCTCGTCTTCTTGAGCCCCTGCTCCTCAGTCCAGATCTTGCTTAACTCTTTGTGTATGTTCAGAATTTCGATTTCTTGCACAAACGTCGCCATCAAATGAGTCTCCACTCCCTCCCATCACGCGCAATCAGATCGCTCGCTACTTGCGGACCCCACGTGCCACACTCATAGTTAGGAAAGTTTTTCGGAGGATTGTTCGCCCAATGCTCGAGAATCGGCGTGAACCACTTCCACGACGCAAGCACTTCATCACATCTCGCAAAGAGCGTTCCTTCTCCCAAGATACAGTCACAGATCAGACGTTCATAGGCCTCAGGAGGCGTTAAACCAAAATAAGAACCATAGCGGAATGCCATCTGCACAGGTTTAATCGAACTCGCAGGCCCGGGCACTTTGCAATTCATCTTCAAAGAGATCCCCTCGTCTGGTTGGATCCGCAAAACTAGTACGTTAGGCTCGTTTTTCTTCCCCTTGCCCGAAAAGAGAATGTTCGGTACCTCTTTGAAAGTAATCGTGATTTCAGAGGCACGCTTCGGTAGTCGCTTCCCAGCCCTTAAATAGAAAGGCACCCCCGCCCAACGCCAATTGTCGATGTAAAGCTTCGCAGCAAAAAAGGTTTCAACAACCGACTGAGGATCTACATTCTTCTCCTGCCTATAGCC
>CAZXQV010000088.1:0-5402 GCA_964643195.1 uncultured bacterium
AAATTGAAAATCAATCACTTAGAAATTCTGAATGGCCCAAGTGTCAAAGTCAGGTTTATCTATCCTATTCTCAGCAGCTTGGAACTGTTGATTTTGTGGAATTTGTGCGTTAACACCCTTGCGTTCCAACGCTTCACCAAGCATCATGACGAGTGCACTATTTTTCATTTCGTCCTCCATCAACGCATTGAATCGCGTGATATCACCTGCTTGAGCTGAAAGATCAAATTCCTGCTGGGTTGACTAATTCACGCCATTTGAGTCTTATAGGCTCTAAATTAGGGTTTTCTTGGAAAATATCGGTTTCCTGATTCAAAGCAGGATGTGTTTGTGCAAGGACGAAGGCCAGTGGACCCACTATATGAACAACTTGCTCGGGCACTCTTTCGGTTAATTCACTAAATTGTTGTAAAGATCTCATAGCTATTGCTCGTTGAGGAGAAGACGCTGTTGGATCATCTGGTTGCTCTTTCATGATCTCTCTCCGCCAATTATCAATTACCAATTGACGTTGTTGTGGAGCATTTTTGGGCACTTTAGCCAGCCTTTTCTCTAACATGCTATTTGCAAGTTGATAGTAGTCACAGGCTAGTTGTAATGTATTCGTTAATATATCAATTTCGAAAGGCACGCTTACAGCATCCCGTTCAACATTTGCTGCCAAAGTATCAATTGCCGTTTTACTGAGCACTGCGCTGGGCCAATAGCCAGTGGGAATTGCTGCTTGCGGAGCTATGCTTGGAGTCTCAGCAATCATTGCTTCTGTGGTTACTTCTTTTCTTTGATGAGGATCTTCTTGGATATGTTCTGTTTTACGGCAAGATAGGCCTATCGTGATAAGTCCTATGGAAAAAAGAGTATAGCCTACTCCCATCCCAATCCGACCACTGAGAGCAGTGATCTGCCTACCAAGTGCATTATGACCCGCTAAAACAAAAAAGAGACCGCCCAAGCTCAAAATGATTCCAATAGCTGCAGCTCGATATCTATTTTTCTGGATAAAGGAACCAGAATTTGTTTGATTAGTGCTGCATGAAATTTTTATCATATTCAAAGTATAGCTTTACAGTTTATTAATAGTCAAGATGGATTCTTTGTAGATATCGAGGGACTTATAGCTGATTAAGTTTGGATTGATAACTTTGCTTGCGTCAAAGCTCTCGGGCTTGAACGATCGATCGTTCAAGCGCGGGGCTTGCGCACAATCCACATCTGCAGTTTTCAATCGAATTTGCTATAACATTTTTTAGCGCAACTTTGAGAAGTCGACAAGATTGTCGAAAAGTGCCTTCACAGCAGAGAGCAGTGCTAACCGGTTTTCCCGAATCTTGCTTTCTTCCGCCATCACCTTCACCTTCTCGAAAAAACTCTGCACTGGCTTGCGCAAATGAGCTAAATCATCAAACGAAGAAAGACCCTGTAGAGCTTGGAAAAGCTCCTTCTCCGCTTCCTCTGTAAAGAGAGCGGTATCCACTTTTTGGGGCAGTGCCTTTTCAAGGATCTTCTGTACGCGTCTGTAAATCTCCAGCAGCCACTCAAACTCGTCGCGCTTACGGAAAGCTTCTAACTCACAAAGAAGAGTGTAGGCCGCATAGGTGTCATCTAATGGCTTTGCAAGGACCGCTTCAATCGATTCTTTAGCAAAGCCAAGCTCGATCAAATGATGCCGCAAACGGCTTGTCACAAATCCAATTACCTCTTCAGAGAAAAACGCTTTGAGACTAAAATGCAACTTTTGATCTAACGTAATCTTGATCAAGCCAAGCGCCTGACGCCTTAAAGCAAAAGGATCGCTCGAACTCGTTGGTTTCAGCCCCACAGAGAAAAAACTCTCCAAATTGTCAATCTTCTCTGCTAAACTAAGCAGGGTACCACAAGCAGATTTAGGCAGGGGAGCTCGCTCTCCACGTGGCATCCAATGCTCATCAATCGCTATCGCAACCTCAGGCTTCATCGCCTGCGCCTGGGCATAGAGCCTTCCCACCACCCCTTGCAATTCAGGAAACTCCCCAACAAGCTCGGTCGCCAAATCCGCTTTACACAAATTGGCAGCCTCTTCTAATTCTTGTAAAGAACAAAGAGGTAATGCTTTATGCAACTTCGCTGCGATTGTGCGGATCCGTACCACTTTATCGGCAATAGTGCCGAGATCCCGTTGAAACGTGATCGTCTTTAACTTTTCATTGAATGCAGAAAGCGGCTTTTTCAGATCCTCTTCGAAGAGGAAGACGCCATCCGCAAGACGTGGAGAAAGTGCACGCTCATGGCCATGGCAGATCAGATCGGAAGGCGTATTGTTGGAAACTACTATAAAGTGAGGCTCCAGCTCTCCCTTCTCATCCACAATAGGGAAATACTTCTGGTGCTCAATCATTTCAGAGATCAAGACCTCTTTGGGCGCACGCAGGTAGACCTCATTAAACTTGCCAAGCATCACAAATGGCCACTCGACTAGATGCACCACCTGTGGCATCACACGGTCGCCTTGGATCACTCGCTTATTCATCCTGAAAATCTCATCAGCGATGCTCTTCTTGCGCTCTAATGGATCGACCATCACCTTCGCCTTACGCATCACCTGCACATATTGATCCGCACGGGAGATTGAAATCTCTTTCGGAGCCAGCTGGCGATGGCCAAAAGATTTGCGGTCTGAAAGAAGAGGACCCACAGCAAAAGACACAACCTCTTTGCCAAAAAGAGCCACAATCCAACGCAGAGGTCTTGCAAAGCTGATATCAAAATCAGCCCAACGCATCTTCTTTGGAAAGTCCAATCCCAAAATTAGAGAGGGGAGTTTTTCAGCTAAGAGTCTTTGTGTAGAAACTCCCTGAGTTTGATAGAAAGCAAAGAGATAGTCACAATCTTTTACAGAACGCACCTGAAGCTCAGGATGCAGATTATCCAATCCACAAGGTTCAAAACCTAAAGAATGGAAAAAACCTAAACCAGCCTCTGTCAATTCTCCTTTAGCATCAAATGCAGCAGAGATGGAAGGCCCCTTTTTTTCAACATTTTTACCTTCACTCCCGCAAGCCAGCTCTTTCACAACCAGCGCCAAGCGGCGTGGAGTGCCGTAAGTCTCAATCGCTTTAAAAGCGATCTCTTGACTTGTCAATAATTTCTCTATAGCCGCTTTGAGATTTGTCATGCCAATTTGCACAAAGCTTGCTGGTAACTCTTCGCAACCAACTTCTAACAAGAAGTCGTCACACTTTTTGGGATCGCCTTCATCTTTGGGTAGCTCCACTGTTGGAAAGGCGATCTGTGCACGCTTGTCAAGCAATGGATAGTTTGCCTTTTCACGCGATTCGATGTAGCTTTCGGCAACTGCTTTTGCGATCCCTCGAATCCGTGCCATATAAAGAGCGCGCTCAGAGACGCTGATCGAGCCACGGGCATCCAACATATTGAAACAATGCGAAGCTTTCATAACGAAGTCATAGGCAGGAATAGGAAGCTCTTTCTGCACAAGTTTTGTGGCTTCTTTCTCAAAGTCTTCAAAATGACGCTTCCACATTTGAGCATCTGATTGCTCAAAGTTATAATGGCTCCACTCCCACTCATTCCGCTTGTAAAGATCCCCATAAGTATAACGATCATTCCACTGAAGATCAAAAATTGAGTCGACACCTTGCAAATAGAGAGCTAATCTTTCAAGACCATAGGTAATCTCTCCGCTAACAGGATGAACAGGCACACCACCAACAGCTTGAAAATAGGTGAATTGAGTCACTTCCATTCCATCAGCCCATACTTCCCAACCAAGACCCCAGGCACCAATCGTAGGATTTTCCCAGTCATCATGAACAAAGCGGATATCATGCTTAGAAAGATTAAGACCGATTGCCTCCAAAGATCCTAAATAGAGCTCCTGCAAATTGAGTGGCGAAGGCTTGATGAGCACTTGCATCTGATGATAGAACTGCACGCGATTGGGATTCTGTCCATAACGCCCATCTTTCGGACGACGTGATGGCTCTACATATACAGAAGAATAAGGCTCAGGACCCAGCGCTCTCAAAAAAGTAGCCGGGTTAAATGTACCAGCCCCTACCTCCAAATCGTAGCCCTGCTGCACCACACAGCCCTGACGGGCCCAATACTGCAGAAGTGTGGCAATCATCTCTTGAAAATGCATCATTGCGGGCGAGTATAAAGAAATGTGATGTCGGCGGCAACCTAAAAAAATTTGGTAATTTTTATATTTAAATTTTTAAATATTTAGTCTTTGAAAAATCTTAACTTTTTAATGTCTACATGTTATAATTTATGCTTATGACGTACTATTTAACTACAAGTCCCTTTGCCGGGCGGTGCTCAGGGATAGCTGATGACACAATGGGGAATGCTAATCCAAGTGCATTTGGAAGAGTGCCCTATTATATAGGGGGCATGATCAGCTTTGCCTTGTCTTTGCCTATACGAGTTGCCATCCTGGCTTTCCGAGTAGTGAAAGCGCTTGTAGCAATTTTATATGCCATTTTTGGGACGCTTTCTCAAGATCGCGCCAAAAATTGGAAACAATGTCGAGACGAGCTTGTAAGAGTTGCTGGTTCGCTTGCTGAGATTCTCTCAGGCTGTCTTGGGGTTATAGCTCCTCCGTTCGCTTACCGGTTAGAGCTTAAGCTTTATACCAATAAAACGATTCGCGAAGGGGCGATTTGGACGGTAAGGAAGGAGGTAGGTGGTGTTAAATTTCAACCTTCCGGTATTACTCCAACTCCAGAAAAAACTCCTGTCACCCTTCCTTCTGGCAGTAAGCCTTATGTTCGTTCGACGAATCGGCCCTCAGCACCACCCTCGGGTGCTTTAGATGTAAAACAGTTAGAGGCCAAGGCACAACAAATCGGTCATCTCATGGGTCAAATGTTGGACAAGAATCAAGATCCAGAAAAATTGATTCAGCAATTGCTTGCCTATATCACAGAGAGGATAGCCGCTAAGATTCAGAATCGAGAGCATGTTAGAATCTTAAAGGAGATTAAAGAACGAATTCTCTCACAGCCCACCACAATTCAAGGAATAGCAGCAGTAGTGACTGATTTAGCGGGTCAGGGCCCACAAATAGCAGAAGAGCTCCGACGTATTCTTGCACAGTGGGGATTGAATGTTGAGCTACCGGGCCAGGGGCCTCCTGTGGTGATAGAGGAGATACCAAATCCAGATCTAGATCCAAATTTAGACTAAATTCTTCGAAACAACCTTTGAATAATATTTCTGAGTGCGCTATGTTGGGTAGTCCCAACAATCAGAGGATTAACTCTTGGGGATAGCAAATTATCTCACATTCACTCGGATCTTCATAAGCCCAATCTTTATGTTCCTCTATTTGGAGCATGAGTTATTGGGTATCAGTCTCGTTTGGCTTCCTTATGTCCTCCTTCTACTTCTTGGTGTTT
>CAZXQV010000089.1:0-5374 GCA_964643195.1 uncultured bacterium
GGCCTTACCTTCGGCACATTCATTATGACTCAGCAGGCCGGGATTTTTGTTGGGCTGATGAAACGTACATTTGGATTCATCACCGATACCTCACAAAACAATATCTGGGTTGTCGATTCAGGTGTCCAGCATGTCGATGATGTAAAGCTTATAAAAAGCACCAAAACTTTTCAGGTGCGCAGTATTGAAGGAGTTGAGTGGGCAGTACCTATGTACAAAGGGCTTTTACATGCGCGGCTACCGACGGGAGTGTACAAAATTTGCAATGTCATTGGGATTGACAACACAACCCTGATCGGCGGTCCTCCAAAAATGGTCGAAGGCTCGATCTATGATCTTTTAGAAGAAGATGCTGTGATAGTAGACATACTTGCAACCAAAGAAAAGCTGGCTACTGCCAAGGGGCCAATGCGTATCGGCGATGTTTTAGAGCTCAACGACCGTAGAGCAACAGTTGTTGGTTTTTGTTCTGTCACACGGACTTTTGCTTCTCAACCAGTGATCTATACGACTATTAAACACGCTTTAACCTATGCGCCACTACAAAGAAATTTAGTCTCCTTCATTTTAGTCAAATCTCAGCCTGGCATTAATCCGCAAGAGCTTTGCCGTAAGATTTCGCATATTACCGGATTAGCTGCTTATACACGCCAAGACTTTATTCGTTTGACGATCAGCTACTACCTTTTCCAAACAGGAATTCCGATCAATTTTGGCGTCGCTGTCATTTTAGGTTTTATTATTGGAACTGCGATTGCGGGTCAAAGCTTCTACACATTTGCTCATGATAATTCACGCTACTTCGCCACCTGTAAAGCCATGGGAGCTACCAACAAACTACTAGTCAAAATGATAGTTGTTCAAGCTCTGATGGTAGCGATTCTGGGGTGGGGAATAGGTGTTGGCCTTACAGCGATTTTCGGGCTGTCAGTAGGAGGAACAGAGCTCTCATTTAATCTTCCTTGGTGGCTTTTACTAGCAAGTGGTTTTGCCATTTTCCTGATCACCCTTGTCTCTGCACTGATTAGCATTTTAAAAATCGTTCGTCTTCAACCCTCAATTGTGTTTGCCTCATGAAACCTGCTGTACTTTGCAAAGAGATCAAAAAATACTATGGTCAAGGCCTTGCAAGAGTTGAGGCGCTACGTGGTGTCACTTTTGAATCCTATCCGGGCGAGCTTTTGATGATTGCAGGACCCTCGGGCTGCGGCAAGACAACACTTCTTTCGATTATCAGCACGATCTTGGATCAAGATAGTGGCGAATGCTTGATTTTAGGAGAGAATGTCAACAAATTTCCAAGTGATGAGAAAGTCTCTTATCGCGGCAAAAATATCGGTTTTATTTTCCAGAACTTTAATTTGATTCCGATGCTGACAGCTGTTGAAAACACCGCATTACCTCTTGTCATTAACGGTGAAGACAAAGAGCTTTCATTAAAATATGCCGCAGACCTTCTCAAAGAGGTGGGACTTGAAAAGCGCATAGATGCAATGCCGAAACAGATGTCTGGAGGTGAGCAGCAGCGTGTCGCGATCTGCCGAGGCTGTATCCACAATCCCAAAATTATAGTCTGTGATGAACCTACTTCTGCTCTCGATCATAAGACAGGTATGCAAGTGATACAAATGTTCAAGAAGATAGCTCTCAAACACGATAGCTCTCTGATCATTGTGACACATGATGCACGTATCTTCAAGTTTGCCGACCGCATTCTGGAGATGGAGGATGGACGCATTATTAAGCATTCAACCAATGGCGGAATTATGCCGATAAAGGGGACGTCTGGCCACCTTAGGAGTGATCAGAAGGGCGTAACGAAATAAATTATAACAAGGAAATTGAATATGGACATCCAACATCCAGGACAGCCAGAAGGGCCAAGAAGACCAGAGGGTAGTCCTCCACTAATTGGTAAGATGGCTGGGCGCTTATTTCGTACAACTCCCATCATGGCTACTTTCTCTCCTCCACTAAGCGTAGATAGGATAGCGCAGGACGTAGATGCATTGGCTAGGGATGCTCTTTCTTCTGATCCAGACATTTTGCCGGAAGACACGAGTATCTATGATCCACGCTCTATGGTTGTTGAAGCTGCACGAACAGAGAGAGTTCTCACACCAGCAATAAGCCCTTTATTTGAAGTACTCGAAGAAACGCGCTCAGAGATGATAAGCCCAACTGGGACTTCCTACCTCCTCCCTGATGTGGATTCACCCACACCAGAACCCTCTGAGGCTGCAAGCGCAGGTGGTACTGTGTATTTCGAAACTAATATACCTCGACCTCCTCATACAGACGCAAAGGATCGTTTAATCTTCCCTAAACAAAGCAAAATTCGAAAAGAACTTCGCCCCTACCCGGAACAAATACAAGGAGCGCTTATTATAGCGAATCGGAAGAAACGCCTTCCAATTCTAGAAGTAGAACGAGTAGAAGATATCACTTTAGATAATCTTACAGCACCGATTATGATTGGAACAGATAAGGAAGGGAAGCACTTTGTCACGATTTGTTATGAATCAAATGGAAAGGTGGATCTGGATGTTATCTACAGATGTCAGGACGACGATTGGACCAATGCCCGGAACGCTACCAGTCAAATATTCAGCAGAACTCAGAGAGCACAAGAGGATGCAGTTCGCCATGAACAAATATTCGGCGTCCCGCAATCGCCGCCATTGATTCGGTATGCAAAGCAGGGTAAACTGGAAAGGCGTTTGGTTGGTCTCGTCGTTGGTGAAGACGTTCCACTCCTGGTTGAAATTCCCAGTTCAGGTGATTATAAACAACCTGACCCAAATCCTGGGCCGACTGTCCACCTCTATAATCCCAAGACAAAAAATCGGGTGATGCCCTGGTGGCATAAATGATTTGAAAGGTGTTGATTATGGTGATTTTCGCCTGTCCAAATCTCTAGCGATTCCCGCTTGAAGCTTTTCTGTTTTAGAGTCAATGGTTTGCAAAATTTCATTTCGTAAGCTTTTTCGTTATTCTCTTTGGTAATCAAAGATTTAGCGTCATTTCCAACTGGAATTGCTGCCAAATCTGCAGTTTTCAAATGAATTGGCTATAAATCCAGACTTTCGATAAGCTAGCTTTTAATGAAATTAGAAAATGAATCTATTTTTTTACACTCTCTCCGCAGCTTCTTCGTTTCCCTCTTTGGAGTCGTTGGAGTCGTCGTTGGTCTAGCTCTTGCTATTTTTCTACTCTTTGGACTCTTTTCTTCCTCTTCTGACGACAAAAATCTCCCCTCTAAGGCAAAATTAATGCCCAATGCCGAAGGGAGTCGGAAGGACTTCGGAGCTGGCACAGCTGTTTTACTGCAAATCCCTATCGAAGGTACAATCGGTATGGGAGAGATCACGCCAGAAAAAATTCAAGAAGTCCTCCTTGAATCTCGGGAAGGAAGTCTGAAAGATGGGCGGGTTAAAGGCATTATACTCGTCATCAACTCTCCTGGTGGTGGTGCTAACGACTCCAACATTATCTACAGACAAATTCTTGAATATAAAAATCGTTTCAAAGTGCCTGTCTATGCTTACACTGATGGTCTTTGCGCTTCTGGTGGCTACTACATAGCTTGCAGTGCAGACAAAATCTATGCCAGTACGGTCAGTCTTGTAGGCTCGATTGGTGTGCTCGGTTGGCCTCCTTACATGAATGTGCACAAAACCCTCGAAAAGATCGGTGTGGAAACCAAAACTCTATTCGCTGGAAAGGGCAAAGATGAGATGAACCCCTTCCGCCCTTGGCATGAAGGTGAGACAGCAAGTCGGCAAAACCTTGTGGATTTCTATTACAAAAATTTCGTCGATGTGGTCTCTGCTAGTAGACCAAAACTTTCAGAGAGTGATCTAGTTGGTAAATATGGCGCCAATATTTTCCCAGCTTACCAAGCTGAAGAATATGGCTTGATTGATAAATCAGGGGTCGATTTGAGTTTTGTGATCGCTGAGCTTGCTCGCGAAGTGGGCGTTGAAGAACAATACCAGGTGATTCAATTCAAAACGAAAAGCTGGTTTAAACAGATGTTTGGAGGCGAATCAACCTCTCCCCTTTTCACAGGCACTATAAAGCATGAACTCTCTCTGCCCGATCGTTCCTCAGTTAACTACCTCTATGTCCCGTAAACTCTTTCTTCTCGATGTCTCAGGGTATATCTTCCGCGCTTACTACGCACTCCCCTATATGAGCAGCCCATCAGGTCAGCCTGTGCACGCTGTCTATGGCTTCATCCGCTCGATCAATAAACTTCTCAAAGATTTTGCCCCTGAGCATATCGTCGCTGTTTTCGACGGACCAGACAATAAAAAGCAGCGCAAAGAAATCTACGAAGAATACAAAAGCAACCGCACTAAGATTCTTGAAGATCTCCCTGAACAGATTGAACGTGTCCGAAAGTGGTGTGAGCTTGTTGGGATCCCACAAATTGAAGTCGCCGGAGTCGAAGCTGATGATACGATCGGCAGCATCGCTGTTTGGGCAGAAAAGCAGGGCGATGAGGTTTTCATCTGCAGCGCAGATAAAGACCTTTGTCAACTCGTCAATAAAAATGTCCATATACTCAACACATGGAAAGACAACCTCATTGTCGATGAAAAAGGGGTGGAAGAACTCTATGGTGTTCCTCCCAAGCTTATTGTTGACCTCCTAGCTATTATCGGTGATAGCTCGGATAATATCCCTGGATTGAAAGGCTTTGGCCCCAAAACCGCGGTTCCCCTTCTCCTTGAATTTGGATCTCTAGAAAATCTGCTAGAAAATCCAGATAAGGTCAAAGGCGCAAAAAAGCAGGAGACTTTGAGGGAAGAGGCCTCTATCGCTCTATTAAGTAAACGGCTCGCCACAATCCATACAGATATCCCCTTCTCTGAAAAATTTGATAAATCTGAGGGAGATCCCGCTGCACTCAAAGCTTTCTACTTAGAGCTTGGGTTTAATACCCTTATCCGTGAAATAGATAGCCAGCCGCCGGAGGAAAAGACGAGCTACCTCCTTGTTGACGATGAAGAGAAACTACATGAGCTGATTGAGAAGCTGGAGAAAGCCGATGAGATCGCCTTTGATGTCGAAAGCACAGCACTCAATCAAATGACCGCTGCTCTTGTAGGCATTGGTTTTGCCATTCAGCCAAAAGAAGCCTTTTATATCCCTTGTAATGGCATGCTTGGCAAAAAACGAGTAGTTGAAGCTTTAACTCCTCTCTTTCTCAAGAAAGCGTTGATTGGGCATAATGCCAAATATGACTGCCATGTTCTTGCAAATGAAGGTGTGGAAGTTAAAAATATCAGCTTTGATACCATTTTAGCCTCTTATTTACTCGATGCTGCTAGCAGACGCCACTCCCTAGACAACCTCGCTCTTCAGT
>CAZXQV010000090.1:0-5346 GCA_964643195.1 uncultured bacterium
GCGACAAGCCTCATCGAAGAGACAGATCATGTGATCGACGCTTTTTGTGGTGTCGGGACATTGGCTCTTTTTGCTGCGAGGAAGGCAACATCTGTTTCAGGATTTGAGGTAGTGCAAGAAGCCATTTTAGATGCTCGAGAAAATGCTCGTCTCAATAACATCTCTAACTGTTGCTTTGAAGTGGGGCGTGCTGAAAAGCAGGATTTGTCGTGCGATACACTGTTACTCAACCCCCCGAGAAAAGGTCTAGACCCTGCAATATTCAATAAAATTGATGCACGTAAAATCGTCTATATCTCTTGTGATCCGGCGACCCTCGCCCGTGATCTACCCTTCTTTAAAAAATTTAAAAATATTTTCGCTCAACCAATCGACATGTTTCCTCAAACTATGCATGTTGAAACAGTTCTAACTTTACAATAAAAATTTTAAAATTTTTTATTATTAAAAAAACCATCTTCATTTTATTTGTATTATAGCGGTATAATATCTCTTTTAGTGGATTGAGTGATCATCTAGATAGTGAAAGTCTTCATAGAATTGTTGAGCCAGTGAACCATTCCTCTTTAAAATTCTAAATCAGGGAGTCCTTACGATGAGTGGAAGATCATCTCTAATTGATCAACCTTATGCACCTACATTCCAGACTCCCTATACGAGAAGTGGAATGAGACCTTCTGCGATTGATGGAGAGCCTCCATCTAAAGCAACGAGAGTCTTTCAACAAATTGATTTTCAAGGACCTAGATCTTTTTATCCTGAAGTGATGAGTCCTCTCATCCAAGAGCAACTTACAGGTTTTGAAGCCCGTGCACCCTATTATTTAAAACCTACTGAACTTGCAGAGGCTAGAAGTTATATCTGTCAGCTGCTTATGGCAATGAAGGATCAAAATCACGTTCTTGCAGAACTTGCGATCCTACGCTATTATGTCGAAAAAGATCGGAGTTTTACTAAACCAGAAGGATGCCTGCTTGATCAACTCATTCAAGAGCTACACAAATCAATAATAGAACTATGGCGCTCGAGTGAACCAGGTCTACCGACCGGAATTGAGCACCTTTTAGGCTTTACCTGTGCTCGCATCTTAATTCTTCCATCTGGCACTCCTAATTTAATTGCTGGAGCACTTGCTGTACACATAATCGCTTCTCAGCATTTCATCACTGGTATGGCAGAAATTTTTCACCGCATGCTCTACCTCTCTACAGATCTTTTAGGCAGGCCTGATTTACGAAAATGCCTCGAAGAGTCGACACAACACCCTATCCATGCAAATCTTCATCCTCTTGTTCGTTGGTTTCTGTGTTTGCCGGTGGATGCACTTATTCTTCCCCATTATGCTAGCTGGATGATTATTGCTGACTCCATCCAAGGAACAAGACAATATACCTCACCAGACTGCTCCGTGCACGCTGTGCACAGAGCAGCTTCGGTTAATCCTGATTCACGTTTGAAGATGGCAGAAGACTATGGCCAATGGTTCAACACTGGCCATTTCGAAGTGGAGGGTGGAAATCTACCGATCGATGTTACGACGATGATTCCCCCTCTCTCCTTGGAGCCTTCGACAGATGATGTGAAATTAACCAAACCAGAAAATCGGGTTTTGCAATCGGTGGTTCAGGTTGCAAGCAGACGACTTTCTGTACAGAGTGATGGACCAACCCTAGTACACCAATTAGGAATACCGGATGATCAAAAGCGCGCCTTTGAAATAGCTCTTGCTTTTCAAAGGACAGGCGCTTTGAGTCACCTTAATATGGCTTTCCATCGTCTTAGGAACGTGAATATGCCTGATGGGCCTCACGGATGTGGACGTTTTGATTTTTTTAAAACACTCATGCAAACTTTGTTTGCTTCACTATCGGAAGAACTCCAAAAGGCTCTTTTTCAGAGATTAGAAAACAGACTTTGGTTGTTAGACATTAAACACAATGTTGAAGGTGAAGGAAAGCGATTATCTATAGACCCCAGATACTCGAGCGGATTTACTGTAATAATACCAAGAGAAAATCTAGCAGAAAAATATAAACGTTGGCTTAGCGATTGCCGGATTTTTTTTCAATTATGCCAAGGGAAATGGGTGGCATTGGATAACTTTGCTGCTTTAGAACAAGCCGTTGTAGATGAACTCGATGAAGCGTATGCAGCACTAACGCGAAATGCGCAGCTCAAGAATAAACAAGGATACAAAACAGTAAAGGAAGAATTAAGGGGCGGCTCTTTTGCCGAATCTGTAGCCGAATATATTGCCCTTCAGTTAGGATGTCCGCAAGATGATATACAGCCAATCATCGATATTGGCGCATATTTTCCAAATATAGGTCTAAAATCAAAGATCGTTGTCGGATATTATGGCTCTTCTGAGTCTTCTTTCATAGAAATTACGGGTATTAGCGTCTTAGATATGCTTTGCCAAGTTGCAACCGCATTACAAGAACCTCTACGCTCTTGCAGAATGCTCCCTTGTGCAAACCGTACTCACGCGATGACAATCGAGCCCGCGAACTTTCCCATCCCCTATTCTGATCCAGCGGCTTGGATCCAAACACATATGATCGATCGAGCAAAAAAACTCTTAGAAAAAGCAATACCTCCGCAAATAATCGATTTGATACAATCCGGAATAAACTTTGATATAAGCAGTTTGTATTTAGCAAATCCAAAAATCACATATCAACAGATGAAAGATCATCTCCTCGCACATGATGATAGCGCCCGTATGCGTTCTTTGATCAATTGGGCCTTTCACTGCATCCCAACAGATACTATTTTAGGTTTTATGCCACTTCATCCTGACATGAGAATGGACTTCAAAAGTAAATGCGGTGAAGCAAATCTCGCAAATGGCATCGGATCAATCGCATCTGCTTATTTACCAAAAAATGCATCTGATGGATTAGACTCTAGAATATCAGACCTCACCGGTACACCGAAAATTATGAAGGTTTTTGACACCAATTATCGCTTTCCAGACAAACTGGAGCAACCTGTTTACTACGCAGCTGTTGCGAACTTCGCAGGCAAGCGCGATGATATCTGCATAATGAGATTCCTTGGTAGTGGCACCCAATTATCTGAGATAATGGACCCCAAACAATTTTATCAGATAGCCATTTTTCCATTTAAAAAATAAATTCAATTTAATTGAAAAATAGAAATATAATTAAATTATAACTTTTTTGTGTTTTTGAATGAAAAAATTTATTATAGTTTTTATCATAGCTCTAAATATGAGTTACTTATGGGCAAATGGGCAGAGTGTCGTCTGCCTACATGGATTTTTTCGCTCTTATAAATGCCTCATTCCCATGAGCAATACCCTTCGTAGTGAGGGACTTGACGTCTATCTCTGGGATTATCAGAGCCGTAAAAAGACAATTGAGCAGCACGCAGAAGATCTAGTTTTACTTCTTAATAAGATTGCAGCTGAAAAGCCCGGGATACCCATCCACTTTGTCACTCACTCTCTAGGTGGTGTGATTGTACGTGTAGCAGTCTCTCACCCCGACTGCCCTGAGGAGGCAAAATGCGGGAAAGCAGTTCTCCTAGCGCCTCCCAATCAAGGGTCCTGTTTTGCGCGTAAATTTCATAATATTAAACCTGTGCGTTGGATTTTTGGAAAAAGATCTGGAGCTCAGCTACTCGATTATACTTCCCAAGAAATGTTAGATATTGGTAAATTTCCAGAGACTGTTAACGTTGTCGTTATTGCAGGAGCCCAGGGAAACAGACTCCTATGGAAGCAGCCTAATGATGGCAAGCTGAGCGTGAATGAGACCCTTCTCGATACGCCTCATACCCATATCACTCGATATATGAGTCATCGTTGGATTATGTCAAGTCGTTGGACGATTCACTTTACGAGGGAATTTCTGGTGCATGACCATCTCAATATGCAACCTTATAGTCGATTAAAGTTTAAATTGCGCTCTAAACTGCGTGAAAGCGCCGCGATTGATCGATCGTAAGGTGTTTAATATTAGTAATATTGAACACTTTGGGATCGGTCAAGCCCGGCAACTTTGGCGTACTGTAGAGCGTGACTACATATACGCAAGTAATCGAAAATGCTGAATTTTATCCCAAACTTGATATTTAGCCTGACGCTGTTTCTAACCCCCCCCCTTCTTGCTGATACCGTCATCTGTATTCATGGTTTTTTACGCAGCTCCTCTTGCATGAAGCCTATTGCTCATCAAATTGAAAATATGGGACATACTCCTATTCTCTGGGATTATCCTAGCCGTCAAAAGACGATCGAAGAGCATGCAGAGGATTTAGTCAAGCTTCTTCAACAGTTCGATGAGCCCTGTCACTTTGTGACCCACTCACTTGGAGGGGTGGTGGTAAGAGGAGCCCTCAATCACCCGAACTGCCCGGACCGAGTCAAAGGCGGCTCTCTTATCTTGATAGCCCCTCCCAATCAAGGTTCCCGAACAGCCCATACCCTAAGAAACATCCCCGGAATCCGCACTCTCTTTGGTTCAAAAGCCGGAAAGCAGCTCCTACATTATGGATCCTCTGAGATTGAAGCATTGGGGCCTCTACCCCCTGCGATTATCATCGCTGGTAGTCGAGATTGGAAAGTTTTGGTTTCGGAGACAATACCCAAAACAAGCCATACTCAATATGTTATCTCCTCAGGCCACTGTTTCATCATGAAACATCCCGACACCTTTGCCATCATTCGAGCTACTTTGCCTCAAAAAAATCGTTGAGCAAAAATATTGGGGAGATCTACATAGGAGTGTATGAAAATACTTCTATGTTTGTTAGCTCTCACCGTTGAACTTTTTGGACAATCGCATAATGGGGTCGTCATCACAGTTCATGGGTTTTTACAAAACGAGAGGAGCGTCTACGATCTTCAACGCGCTCTTTGTTGCGTCGGACTTAAGACATATAATTTTCATTATAGGAGCACTACAGGCTCTATCCGTAGTCATGGAGAAGCCCTTGCACGCTTTACACAGTGTGTTGCAAATCAAAATCCTGGAGAAGAAATCAACTTCGTGACTCACTCCCTAGGAGGCCTTCTATTAAGGGTAGCGAGCAATCATCCTTGTTTTCCACAGGAGGCTAAAATCGGTCGAGCAGTACTTTTTGCGCCGCCTAGTCGGGGTAGTGAAATCGGTCGCAAATACCTTCAGTTTAGCAAACTATACAGATGTCTAGGCTTTGAACTTTGCCATGAGCTTTCTACCTACGATGTCTCCGACGTTATGGAACTTGGACCCTACCCTGAGTGTATGAAGATTTTGATCATCGCGGGCTGTCGCGGCTCTACCTTTTTCGCGGATAAAATAAACGATGGGGTCATTGCAGTCGATGAGACTGGAA
>CAZXQV010000091.1:0-5341 GCA_964643195.1 uncultured bacterium
GCTCATACTATTCTCCTTTTTTATCTTCTGGAGCCTTGGATACTTTGACGCGCGCCACGCGAATCGGGCGATCTCCTACTTTGTATCCGCGTAGCGATTGCTCTATCACTACGCCAGGCTCATATTCATCTGTTTCAATCATCTCGATGGCATCGTGCCAATGAGGGTCAAATCGTTTACCTATTACTTCATACGCTACTACCCCATGGCTGGATAAAACGTTGCGCATTTGCGAAAGGATCATCTCAAAACCTATCGCCCAATTCTTCACTTCATCCGACATTGCTTCTGCAAATTTCAGAGCACTTTCAAATTGATCGATCGGGTGAAGAAGCTCAGATAAAACATTCTCCACAGCATATTGCGTCAGCTCCTGCCGTTCCTTCTGCATCCTCTTTCTTGAGTTCTCAGACTCTGCAAGCAGTCGCAAATATTTCTCTTGGCATTCAGCAAGTTCGGCTGCAAAATTTTTGACTTCCTCTACTTCTTCCTCTGGCTCTGTCATTTATTCTCCAACAATTTAATTGAGGTTTGATCTATTACCTTTCCATTAGACCGAGGCTGACGGAAAGAGAGTTTAAACTTCATCAGACTTTTTGTGAGTACTTTTGTCATCTCATCTGAAAAAAACTGCAAAGCACCAAAAAGGGTGCGGTAAGGCATGCGGCTGGATCCCAAAAGACCAATTGCTCCAACCCGTGTTTCGCCGATGCGGTAGGGAATGGCTAAGACTGAACATTCTGAAGCTGCCGCGTAAGGAGCCAAATCACTACCCACCCAATAACAAAGTCTATTTTCTCTCATACAGTCGTTCAAAAGAAGACGCATATGAGTTGAGTTTTCAAAAAGAGAGAGTCCTGCTGAGAGAGCAAATGGATCTGAAAACTCGGGATAATTCAAAAGTCTTGAGAAACCCGTCCGAAAAACTTCTTCTTCACTGAAGTTGGAGTAGCGGACCATGTAGCGGACAACAATCTCGCTATAGAGCTTTTGAGCCTCTTTCTCTTCATCGCCTTGGATCTCTGGTTGCAGACCTCCGCGGATGCGCCAAATTAAGTAACCTTCAATCCGCTTCAAGGAAAAGCTGCTCAACTTCTTTGTCGCTAAAATTTCTGTCAGGACCTGTCCAAAATCTGTGATCAAAACACAAAGCAGCCTTTCGTCATCAATCCCGACAAGACGCACCTCTTGGATAAAATCATGATCAAAACGCGCTGAGCTTAAAAAAGTTGCATATCCAGTCAAGCTGCTCAATTTTTCTACAGACTGCTGTAAAAAGGTGTGGACATTTTTTTGAGTCATCTTAAGGTTGAAGCTATTTTTGAGTCCTGGCATTACTAAAGGCTTGGTTACAGCTTCTTGTACATAAAGGCGGATGCCAGCTTCAGTCGGCAACCTTCCTCCAGAGCTATGGGGCTGTTTTAGATAGCCCATCGTCTCAAATTTGGCAAAGTAGTTGCGGATAGTTGCTGAGCTCAAATTGGGGAAGCGCTCTTCTTTTAACGTATTGGAGCCTATAGGCTTACCAGTTTCTAAGAAAAGCTCTACCAGAGCTATTAGAACTTCGTTTTCACGCCTTTCTTTCTTATTCATGGCCTCCATTATAGAGAAGGAGTCGCTATTGGTCAAGCGTTTTTAGCACTCGATTCATTTGAATGCTAAATCTAAAGAAATGCTTGAATTAAAACGGTTGTGACTTTAACTTATACTTAATATTTTTTTGGTGAATTATGTTTCGTCTGATTTTACTCCTTTTAATTTCTGGCGCTCTTTTTGCGAATCAGAGTTTTAGTCATCTCACTTATGTGGGTGGAAAGGGAAGGGGGTATACTTCTGGATATCAAACAGGTGGAGTTTCCATTTTTAATTCGGGTGATTCCTGTTCTCTCAAATTTTTAGAACTTCAAATGATGCGCATCTCTCCAGGTCGATTTGGGGGGAATTGTGGGGTTGGTTGGCGCCGGACTTTGCATAACTTAGAAGATATGCTGGGATTCAATTTTTTTTATGACTACAGGCGAGATGGGGGAGTCTATTTTCAGCAGGTTGGTTTAGGGATGGAGTATTTTAATCCTATTTTTGATTTCCGCATGAATAGCTATCTTCCGATTGTTCGAAACAGGGGAATAGAATCGGTTACGACGATAGAATATGAAGAGGAAGAATCACAGATTATTACTAGTTATGATGCTCCATATTGGGGATTGGATGTGGAGTTCGCAAGTATTCTTAAAGTGGGTGGTATTCATTCTATTTTAGTCGGTGTCGGTCCCTATTTTTACGACACAACATGCAGCTGTTATGCTGCAGATGCACTTTTAGGGGGGATGTTTCGTCTAAAGGCTCAAGTTTCTAATACATTTACAGCTGAGTTTTTGATGACTTATGACCATGTCTTTCATTTTGCTCCACAGGGGATTTTTACTTGGAGAAAGTCTTTTGGCGGCAAAGGTCCTCCTTGCGGGCTTTCCAATATCCGAGTTTTTCGCAATCCAGTAATCGTCACAGCCGGAAATCATGCTCTTTATGATTAAGTTTTTGATTTTTCTTTTTATTTTAGGAGTGGTTGAGGCTCATGATTCGCTTGTTCTCAACATGATTGTGAAAAATGAGAGCCATGTGATTGAGAGGGCGCTAGAATCAGTCCGTCCTTGGATTGATTATTGGGTGATTATCGACACAGGGTCTACGGATGGGACGCAAGAGGTGATCCGGAAGTATTTTGAAAATGTTCCTGGAGAGCTTGTTGAGAGGGATTGGGTCAATTTTGCACATAATCGAAATGAAGCTCTTGAGATTGCTAAGCTTAAAGGTGATTTTATCTTGTTTTTAGATGCGGATGATTGGATTGAGGTTGGAGATGAGGGGTTGAATCTGAATTCAGATTTTGGTGTGTATCAGGCTTACTGGCATCATGGAGAGATGGTCTATCAGAAGCCTTTGATTATCAATGCGAGTGTTCCTTGGCGCTGGGCAGGGGAAATTCATGAGTATCTGACTTGCGACAGTGGTTATAAAGCGGCTTCATTGCATCATGTGAAATATTGTTGTGGGAGCGATGGTGCGCGTTCTCAGGATCCTGAGAAGTATGAAAAAGCTGTGGTTGTTTTGGAAGACGCTCTTAAAAGTGATCCAAATAATCTGCGCAATCTTTTTTATTTAGCAGAGAGTTTGCGTGATGCGGGAAGGAAAGAAGAGGCAATTGCTGCGTATAAGAGAAGAGTTGAGCAGTTGGGCTGGAACGAGGAGTGTTTTTGGGCACTTTTTCAAATTGCCTTTTTAAAGAGTGAGTTGGACTATCCTCAGGAAGAGGTGATTGAGGCTTTTTATCGAGCGCATAGATTTCGGCCGCACCGTCCTGAACCTGTCTATTATCTTGCACAAATTTTCAACGAACAGAAGCAGTATGCGCTGGCGTATAGTGCTATCAAGGGCTATTTAACTATTCCTCAACCAGAGATAAGAGACGCTCTATTTAGATTGGATTGGATAAAGGACTACGGCTTAGATTTCCAACTATCATTGTCTGCCTATTACCTCGGTTTTTTGGGAGAGTTTAGGCAGCTTTGTGAGAAGGTTTTGGAGCAGAAGAAATTGCCGAGGGATTGGGCAATTTGTGTTGAAAACAATCTCTCTTTTTCGGCTTCTTGATTTGACAGGTTCTTCTTCCTCATGAAAAATTGCAATAGACCAAAATTTCTGACTTTATCTACACTCTAAGATCTTCATCAGGAGAAGTCATGAATACCAGTATTGAGTGTGAGTCTTTAATCAACATTCAAATCGATGATCTTTTAAATAAGCTGTTACGCGGAGAGGTGCAATTTCTTTCTGACCAAGCACGAGCTATTTTGATAGAAAATCGGCAAATAGTCATAAGACATCTCAACACCCTGTTTTCATATGAAATGCCGCGCCTTATCGAGCAAGAACAATGTCAGGAACGAATCTCGCTTGTGTGGGGATTCAAACTTGCTGGACTTCTTGAGGCTTCTGAATTGTCTGAATGGGTACACAGGCTTTGTTATCTGCCCATAGAAGATTTAGATGAGTCCTTTGGAGATTATTTTGTTACGGAAGAGCTAGCTTATTTATTGGCTGATACGATGAGTCAATGGGGCCTACTCAAGAATATCATTGAAAACTCAGATTGCGATGAATACATCCGAAGTGCGTGTCTTAATGCGCTTATATTTGCTGTTGTGAAGGGGCGCATCGAGCGTGTGGAAATCATTGATTATTTCAAAATTCTTTTTGATCGTATTTTGAATGAAAAAATTGATGATGAGTCACTTTGTACCCATATAGTTTTTTCTTGCACCAATTTTTGGCCTGGAGAATGTCTTGAAGAGATCAGAGAATCTTTTGGATTGATGCTTGTCGACGAACGCTACGGCTCTATTGACTATGTATTGAAAAAATTTTCTAGTGGCAAAGAAACTTGTATAGAAAATCTAAAGCAAAAAACAAACCACTATAGTTATTGGGAAGAGCTATCAGATGCTCCAGAATCTGTTGATGATGATCAAATGGAATCATTGAGCCAGTTTTTAAAATTAAGAGATCAAGCGAATATTGCAGCCAATGAGACTGTAAAAATACCGGAAAGAAATGAGCGCTGCAACTGTGGAAGTGGACAGAAATATAAAAAATGTTGTATAAATAAGGCTCTTTTGGCTGGTTTCCTTTCTAGAATGAAACTAGAAGAATCAACGATTACTTACGGCTCAATAGAATCCTCAGATTCTTTCTCGCAGCTCCCTGAAGCTGAAAAAGAATCTATCTTAGATCTTTTCCATCTCATTGAAGAGGATCCAGAGGAGGTGTTGCAAACTGCCTCGATCTATATAGAGAAATATCCCGATATTCCAATACTGTATAATTTCTTGTATTTAGCTTATCGCCAATTAAACCGTTGTCGTGAAGCAGTGAAGCTAGTGAAAGAAATTGCAAGAATTTTTCCTGACTATCTCTTTGGTCGTTTAGAGTATGCGCTTTATCTAATTCGCCGTGGAGAGTGTGAAAAAGCTTATGGGACCCTTGGCAATGCAGAAACTTTATCTCAGTTGTATCCAGAAAGAAAATTTTTTCATCACTCTGAATGGAAGGCGTTTTGCTACGCTCTTGGTCTTTACTGGGTTCAAAAAGGCGACGTGAATCAAGCGAAAATTTATCTGGGAATCATTAATAAAATTCCTTCCGCAGAATTTGAAAAAAATGACCTTCAGAAAAAAATAAGTAATAAAATTTTTCATCAATTGATAGATAGTCGCACTAGCTTATAAGGTAACAGTTCAGATACCCCCCCCTTCGGCGGGAGTATCTGAAAAAAAAATGATTC
>CAZXQV010000092.1:0-5255 GCA_964643195.1 uncultured bacterium
TTATCTAGCAGATAGCTATGTTCTTTATTTTAAAACATTAAATTTTCACTGGAACATGGTAGGACCTGAGTTCTACATGTACCACAAACTGCTCGAAGATCAATATGAGTCTATTGCACAAGCAAACGATGAAATTGCTGAAAGGATTCGTCAGCTTGGAAGTAAATCTCCCGGATCGATGGAGGAGTTTTTGAAACTTGCTTGCATGAAGGAATCTCCAAACGACCTTCTCATGAAGGAAATGATTGAAGCGCTCGCCGAGAGTCATGAATTAATGGTAAAGCACGGAGCTGATTTAGTTGCTTTTTGTGACGCCCACAATGATCCAGCAACGTCGGACATGATTGTTGGACGTATGCGCGATCATGACAAGCATGCGTGGCTCCTACGCAGCCATATTTCTGCCGTTTAGATCGGTCAATCAAGACGCTTTCGCGCAATCCAAATTTCGAGTTTTCAACTGAGTGGGCTAGCTACATTACTTCTTCATGAAGCGTTTAGCAGCTTTTTTGGCGTCTTTAGCAAGACTTTTGCTTCGGTCACAGATATCATCACAAAGATGATGACCTTTTTCAGTGAGATCTTCGTACTTATCCTTAAGCTCACCTCGTAACTGCTTACCTGATTTTGGAGCAAAAAGAAGAGCTGTGATACCAGCTGCTATTCCACCTAAAAGGGCGCCCCATGTAAAACTCTTGAATTTAGATTTCTTTGACATAATTTATTTATTCCTCAACTTTTTGATGAAAGCGACTCCCCACATGATTAACTCAGCAATATCGAGCCCTTTAGAATGACGCTTCTCACTCCAATCCTCCACCCTCTCGTTAATCACATCTCCCAATCTATGGACTACACGACAAAGTGGATTTAGGGCATGTAACTTATCTTCAATATCTCTCAGGATAGAGACTGTACGTCCAAGAGCAACTAACAATCCGATCGCAAGAATAAAGAAAGAAGCAGCGATCACAATCAGCGGAACAACAATCGCCCAAAGCATCCAAACAGCCATTTATAATGCCTAATAAACAGTTACTATAATAACTATTATTAAATATTAATTTGCGAATGTAAACTATTATTTATATCGATCGGCAATATTAATGTCTTAAAAAGCTGGCGATGAGATGCTTAGTTATAACCGATTCAATTTGTATGAATTGACTATACAGTGGGAGTCTCGGCTTCTATAGATGCGACTTCTTCTATCTCTTGCCACTCCACTTCTCGACGCAACTTAAAGATACCCAGCAAGTTAATAGTTAGTAATGAAGCTCCACAAATCGACATTACAAGCAGGGCATGCCTCTGAGGCATGAAGCTAAAGAAAATAAAGGCCACCGTGCCATAGAGCAGATAGATCTTTTCACCAATTTTCGGAGCCAAATAGCGCGCACATTTCAAACCAATGCAGAGATAGGCAATGATTGTGGTATAGCCAGTAATGATATAGAAAAGAGGTAAGAAGATCCTCATCCCTATAAAGTAATGGCTCATAGCTGCCTGCATCAGAGCCGAGCCCTCTACAGAAGAGCCGTAAACTTTCCATACCCCACTAAAAAGAACTACAAGGACGCTCATTGTACAAACTAAGTTATCAACAAAGACACCTAAAATCGCCAAACGGCCCTGTCTGATTGGATCGACTGTGTTGGATTCACTCTGAATGATCGAATCATAGCCAATGCCAATGTCTGCAGAATAGGCAGCTCTAGCGATTCCTTGTTGGACAGCCAAAATAAAACTAGCTCCTGCAAAACCACCAATCGCCGCATGGCCAGTGAAAGCAGAACGAAAGACCATACTTAGAAGAGCTGGGATCTGGGCGGCTTCAATAACAACGACGTAAAGACCCATGCCGACATAGAGTATAATAAAGAAAGGAACAATCCAAGCACAGAGCTTACCGACTCGTTCAATCCCACCTTTGACAGCCCAAAGAACTGCTCCTAGGAAAATTGGAATGACTATGAGATTGGGAATATTCCAATTAGTATGCACACTCTCAGTCATGACAGTGAATTGATAAATCTCGATACCATAGATGCAAAGCAGAACGCTGATCACAACCGGAACAATGGGTGATTTGAATGCCTTCCTTAAGAAGTACATTGGACCGCCATCATAGCTTCCCCGGTTATTCTCTACGCGATACTTAATGCCCAGATAGATTTCACAATATTTGACGATGCTACCAATAATTGCAGCGATCCATAGCCAGAAAAGAGCTCCCGGCCCACCAAGCTGGACCGCCGTAGTGACTCCCACTACATTACCAATCCCGATCATCCCCCCTGTAGAGGCAAAAAAGGCTTTGAGCGGGTGGATGCCTCGATCAGCTGTGCTGTTCTTAGCAAACATGAAATGAAAAAATGTTTTTATAATTTTTGGCAACTGTCGGATCTGGAAAAATTGGAAGCGGATGCTCAGCAGCAATCCCATGGAAAAGATCAATACGAGGGCTATATAAGCCCAGAAGAATTCATCGATGGTACTTAGAAGTTGGAAAATATTCATTGTCCATTAATTATAGGTGATTTCACTTTTCAAGGAAAGCCTCATGTTTCATGCCTTTGCTCATACCTGTCATGGAGAAAAGGGACATCAATTCTATTACCACACTGCTTGCCAAAGAGCAATCGAGTCGATAGGGCTTATCTATCACGCCTATATCCCTAAGGAACATGTGCTTCCTGAGATACCCAACAACTGGTTTTTGCACTTTCCTAAACCCTATAGTCGGAGCGCAAAAAAAGACTATTTGATCGCTAGTTATGCTCTTTTTAAGCACGCAATAGGGCCTCGATTGTTTTTTATTGAGACGATCATGCGCCGTGATATGCGCTACTTTTCTTTGGGGGCCCTCCGCCATGGTAGAAAAGAAGATAAAATCTGCATGCTCTTTCGCGACAACAATATTTTCAAAAATCAACGAGACAAATGGGAAATTAAATTTTTTCTCATGCTTTTGAAGAAGAAATTTGGCCCCAACCTAGCGCTGTTTACCGACACAGATAATTTAACTGCTTTTTTTGAACAAGAGGTAAAACTCCCCTTTTATACGCTTCCTATTCCTCATTATGATTTAGCACCGATTCATGTAGAAAATGAAAAATTAATGGTGCTCTTCCCAGGAGAACCTAGAAAGGAAAAGGGGGGAGAGTTGATCCGCAAACTTGTCGCAGATCCCTCCTACCCAGATATTCAGTTGGCTTGCTCAGCGAGCCTACAAGTGGGCCACCTCCATTTTGGCAATGCCCTCCCCCGGATCGAATATCTCGATTGGCTGAAACGGAGCGATGTTGTTTTGTTGCCATATGAGGCCCACAAATACCGCTTCCGCTCTTCTGGCATTTTTGTTGAGTCTATTGCTTTAGGCAAGGTCACACTCGTTCCTGATGGCTGCTGGATGGCAGATGAGCTCAAAAAATACCAACTTGAAGAGTTTGTTGTTGATTTTGAAATGGCACATTTCTTAGATCATATGAAAAAGTTGTGTGAAAATTTAAGCCTTCGTGAGAAATTAAAAATCATGCAGGAGAATTATTTGAATGAACACACACCAGAAACATTCGCAAGGAAACTCCATGAAGTGGTTTATAGGCAAAGCAGTTGAGAGATTCTCTTACCTATTATTAACACTTTTTCTTTTCCCTCATTTAATTTGGGCTGAGACACTTGATATCGTCATTATCGGTGCTGGATTAACAGGCACCTATACTGGTTGGCGTTTAGTGGAAAATGGACGGAAAAATGTTCACATTTTCGAAGGTAGTGACCGGATAGGTGGTCATCTCTATACAGTTTTTCTTCCAGGCATGGATCATGTTCCCGTAGAGCTAGGAGCGATGGAGTTTTTTAAATCACAAAAAAAAGTGACCAACCTCGTTAATTATCTACAACTGCCTACCTCACCATTCACAACAAAAGATCAAAACAACCTGATTTATGTACGCGGAAAGCGTTTTCATGAAATGGATGAGAGGAAAGATCTCCCCTATAATTTACTGCCAGAAGAGAGAGGGAAAGCCCCTGCTGCATTGATTTTGGAGGCAATCGGTAAAATCGACCCAAAATTTGGAATAGATAGCTGGGTGACACAAAAAGATCAACTTCATTACAAGGGGCAATCCCTCTCTGATGTCAGCTGGCAGAGCTTTCTTCTAGAGAATCTTTCACCAGAAGCTTTTCAACTCCTTGTCGATCTCGAATATGTCCAAATCGTTGCGGACACCTCCGTTGCCAACGCAGTCACAAATTTTCTAGAAAAAATAGAAGGAGAGCCTCAAAAGCTAACAAATGGCTTTAGCCAACTCCCTCTTGAGCTTGCGAACCGCTTCCAGAGCAATGGCGGGAAAATATTTTTAAAACATCATCTCATGTCGATCTCCTACGAGGGTGACAAGGAAAATTTTCGCTACCGTCTGCTTTTTTACCAAGAGGATGGAACATTCAAATCGATCTTTACGAGACATCTGATTTTAACGATCAGCCCACCAGCGCTCAAGCTGCTTGCACAACAATCACCTGCTCTGAAGGCGGAGTTATTCCACCAAAATCTTGATTTCCTTCAGGAATGTCCGATGACCAGGCTCTTTCTTGGCTACGATTATCCTTGGTGGCAAAAACTTGGACTCTATAGTGGACCTTCGCTCACCACTCTCCCGATCCGTCGTTGCATTTATCTAGAGAGTGAGGAGCAGATGGCTGATGGCGAAAAGGGCAACCGCAAGGCGTTGATTTGCGCCTCGAGCCAAGAGCTCTACACTCCTTTTTGGAGCTCTTTCAATGAAAGTGAGGAATTTGCTCCGGGAGTTGGTAAAAATGCTGTCTGGCAGGCAGAGAAGCAGCTGGAGATCCTACATGGTGTGCATAACATGCCAAAAGCGTATACAGCGACGTTTATTGACTGGTCTATGGCGCCCCATTTTGGCGGTTCTTTTGTTTGGAAGACAGGAGCAAAGCCTGAAGAGCTCATGGAGTACTTCCAGCATCCTTTTGTAGGAGAGCCGCTTTATGTGATTGGGTTCGCTTATTCACTGCACCAGAATTGGATCGAAGGAGCGCTAGAGTCTGCTGACGCACTTTTGAAAAACTACTTTTTCATCAAGCCATCTGTAGGCGATTAATGAGTTTTGGAGGGAGAGGGATTCGAACCCTCGAAACAGTTACCTGTTTACACGCTTTACATGCGTGCTCCTTAAGCAGATCGAACATCACTCCCGGAATGGCATTAATAATAACCTATTATA
>CAZXQV010000093.1:0-5193 GCA_964643195.1 uncultured bacterium
CTTCGTGCCCAGCGTGACGATGATCGAGGCCACGCGCATCTTTGCGATGAAGATTACCCGCTCTACATATCGTGAGCTTCAGAATGTAATTCTTTCTTGCGTTAATCAGAATCAAGAAGCCGCAAACTTTCTCTTTGAGACTTTAATGACAGGCCAAATCAAGAGCGGCGTTGTGAATGAAAAGCATCAAGAGATTTTAGAAGATTGCATCGCTGATTTTACAATTCCAGCGCGCTTAGCGAAAGAGGTCTTTGAGCGTGGAGAATTTATTAACATCATCACAAGTGACCTTGTGACCCAAGGTGAAGATTGCGCTTTTCTCAATCGGATCCGTCGTATTGATGGAGAAGAGTTTACATTTCTATCTGATCCAATCAACACGCTCAATCTCTTGCAGCATTTTGCCGGCCGTTTGCCAGAATTGATGAAAAATCCAAATGGGAAAGCTGAACTTGAAAAGCACCGAAAAGACCTTTCTATCTTGGGCGAGCGCATTAAGCAGCTCTCTTTATAGTCGATTCAGTTTGGATTAATAATTTTGACCTGCGCCAAAGCCTTCGGGCTTTGGTCACCAAAACCACTTTTTGTGTAGGAGCTGAATGCCATCCGTTGAGAGCTCTGCTCCAAAGACAAAAATGGCAAAAAAGAGGCTGAAGCAGACAATTGCAAGCAAGTATCCAAGCAATATGAATATCCCATCATCCTCAAGGAGCCCAAGTCCCATACAAAGAATGGGTGTCGCAGTCATCAGATTTGTAAAGGGTACAGGCAGTGGCAATGCTAGAAGCAATGAGAGGATGCATACAAGCAACCCATTCAATCGATGAAACAATGGATTCTTGGTAAATAAAGAAAGTCGCGGCTTGAGCCCCCTTTGCATAAATTTCACTGCTTTCATGGTTTTCTGGATCAATTTCTTGATCGGTTCGCTTTGGAATTTCTTTTCCAAAACCCACTTTGGCCACCAAGGATGTTTTCCAAATGCAACACGTAGCCCTAGAAAGGCCAGTATAATACCAAAAGGTGTTGAAAAACCGGGAATTTGGATCGGCAGACAGAAGGGCAAGCTAAAAACAATCAGAAGCGCTGCATATCCTTTCCCAGACAAAATTTTGAAAACGCGCCGAAGCTTGATCTCTTTTTGCTCGTGCGTCAGCTCTAAGATCTGGTTCAAACAGTCAAAAAATGAAGGCCTATTGTTGTTTTTGAGTTTCACGTGAAAGCCTCCTTACAAGCCATTTTTCAAAAGCGATGATTGGCAAAATGGTGATGGCAACAAGTATTGAGATAGACCAAGCAGTTAAGCTCAATGGTGCTGTACCAAATAGAGTCTGCATCGGATGAAAATAGACGAAAGCGCTGTGTGCTAAGATTACAAATCCAATACCTAGGAGTACATAGGGATTCGAGAAAAAGCCGATTTTAAAGATCGAAAAGCGCAAAGAGCGACAGTTAAAAAGGTAGAAAATTTGGAAGAACATGAGGGTTGTGACAGCCACAGTTTGAGATTCAGCAAGCGCCAGCTTATCTTCAACTCCATTAGCTTTTTCAATAAAATACTGCCAGAAGAAGAGCCCAATCGTTCCTGCAGTCATAATGACTGCGACCATAACCGTACGGATCAGTATAAATTTGCTTAAAATCGGGCTTCTTGGATTGCGTGGAGGGCGTCGCATGATGTCTGGTTCCATCGCTTCAAAAGCTAGAGGCAGTGTTAAAGCAACTGCAACAACTAGGTTAATCCAGAGAATTTGACGAGGGAGTATGGGCAACAGTAAGACGTGATTGTGGATGGGGAAAAAGAGAACAGCTACAAACACCATTAACGCTTGCGCCAAATTGGTTGGAAACATGAAAGCTATGGATTTGACTAGATTATCATAAACACGTCTGCCCTCTTCAACTGATGCTTCAATACTCGCGAAATTGTCATCAGCCAGGACCATATCAGCAGCCTCTTTGGCTACAGCGGTCCCTGTGATGCCCATCGCAACACCGATATTGGCCCGCTTGAGTGCGGGAGAGTCATTGACGCCATCTCCAGTCATTGCAACAACATGGCCCTTCGCCTGGAGAGCTTCTACGATTTTAAGTTTATGCTCGGGAAGAGCTCTTGCGAAAACATGTTTTTCATCAATCATCTCTTGCAATTCTTCAACACTCAAACGTTCCACTTCAGACCCCAAAACCACCTCAGGAAAGCTCGTAGAAAACTTAGAATCGCGTGATCGCAGAGGATTGGGATACAAACCCAATTCCCGCCCAATCACATGGGCTGTTAGGGGATGATCTCCAGTAATCATTTTGACCGCAACACCTGCTGTCTGACAAGCCTTAATCGCTGGAGCGGCTTCTAATCGGGGGGGGTCGATCATTCCCATCAATCCTAATAATGTAAATCCTTCCTCTATATCTTCCTCTTCAAGAGAATCACGGTTGGAGGGAAGCTCTTTTTTGGCAATAGCTATAACACGCATTCCCTGGGTTGCCATCTTTTCTGCTTGATTTTCACTTCCATCCTTGGTTGAACACAATTTAATCACCGCCTCGGGAGCTCCTTTCAAGAAGATGATTCTCTCGTTTTCTGCAGTTGCATGTAAAGTAGCCATGATCCAGCGTTCAGATTCAAAAGGAATCACATCTTTTCTTGGCCACCGCTCCCTTACGCTTTTGCCATTGAGCCCTCCCTTTTCACCTGCAACAATGAGAGCCAATTCTGTTGGATCACCGCTTGGTGATTCATTTTCAATGGAAGCATCATTGCATAGAATGGCACCGATTAAAAGCTCGTTTATCCCCTCTCCTACAACGCCGCGTTGATTCTCATATGAAATTTGACCTTCAATCGAATAGCCAATGCCGGAGACGAAATATAAGCCTTGAGGGGTCCATATCGATTGCACAGTCATCTCATTTTGGGTGAGGGTTCCGGTTTTATCGGTACAAATCACAGTCGTACTTCCGAGTGTTTCAACTGCAAGCATACGACGAATGATTGCCTTTCTTTTTGCCATTCTTTGAACGCCTATAGCAGCCGCGATCGTGATCGTAGCTGGAAGTCCTTCAGGAATAGCGGCAACCGCCAATGCAATACTGGCAAGGGCTGCCTCTAATAGAGAATATCCACGCAAGTAACCGATAGCGAGTTGTCCTATACCTATTAGAAATACGATGATGGCAATCCATTGAGCAATATGTGCTAAGGTTCGGGACAAGGGAGTTTCTAGATTAGGCACATCTTCCAAAAGCTTTGAGATCTTTCCAAATTCTGTTTCAAGACCAGTAGCAATTACGATTCCAGTCGCTGTACCCGATGTCACAAGTGTGCCGTTGTATGCCATACACCTGCGCTCAGGAATCAAAGCATCTTCTGGAACAGGGTCATCTCTTTTGATTACAGGAAGAGACTCACCAGTCAATGTGGATTCATCGCAGCCGAGATTTTTTACTGAGATGAGTCGAACATCTGCTGCAATGCGATCGCCCGCTTGCAACAGCAAGATATCGCCCGGCACTAATTCTGCAGAGTGTATAGAAGAGAGAACTCCTTTGCGAATCACATTACTGGTTTGTGGGATCATTTGCAAAAGAGCTTGAATGGCTCTACTCGATCGATATTCTTGAAAAAAACCAATCAACGTATTCAGTATCACAACAGCAAAAACAACTGAAGCATCGGTGACTTTACCCAGGAATACCGCGAGTGTTCCTGAAGCTAGAAGAATATAGATTAGAGAGTTGTGAAATTGACGAAAGAAGATCCAAAACACATTTTCGCCGCGTTTAAGTTTTAGATGATTAGCTCCATATTTTTTCCTTCGAAGCTTGACTTCAGCTTCATCTAAACCTTCAAGAGAGCTTTGCAGCTGTTGTAAAACCGTTGGGGAGGGGGTGGCGTGCCAGAGCATATCTCTTTTTCATAACAATTTTTGGAATATATAGTCGATTCAATTTATGGCAACTTCTGTTGCAAACTGCAGATTTATAGTTCATTAAAATTTAAATTAAATATTTTTTAGCTGCACTTTTCGATAGTAATTTTGAAAAAGTGTGGCAGGAAAGAGGAATAGATTCTAGGATGGTAGCATGAAAATATCTGACGTCACTGCATTAGAAATTCTCGATTCTCGCGGCAATCCCACCATCCAAGTCCAAGTTAAAACAGAGTGTGGTGCTTACGGCATTGCCTGTGTTCCTTCTGGCGCTTCGACAGGTGCTAACGAAGCACTCGAATTGCGCGATGGTGATAAAAAGCGTTACAACGGAAAAGGCGTAAGAGACGCTTGCTCAAACGTCAATAAAAAGCTTCGAGAGCTTGTTCTCGGTCATAAAGTGAGCGATCAAATCGGTATTGACAAAATGATGTGTGATGCTGATGGGAAAGAAGATAAATCTCGCTTTGGTGCTAATGCTATTTTAGCTGT
Organism: uncultured bacterium; assembly: GCA_964643195.1. Classification (GTDB taxonomy): domain Bacteria; phylum Chlamydiota; class Chlamydiia; order Chlamydiales; family JAAKFR01; genus JACKPM01. The sequence continues at coordinate 4,425 of CAZXQV010000093.1, forward strand.
CTCCCTTGCGGTCGCGCGGGCTGCAGCATCTTCACAAAGAGTTCCACTTTTCCGCTATCTCGGGGGCCCCTTTGCCAATCTACTTCCATGCCCCATGATGAACCTCATCAATGGCGGTGTTCATGCAGATAACAACTTAGCTATCCAAGAGTTCATGATCCGCCCACATGGCGCTCCGACTTTTGGCGAAGCTGTCCGCTGGGGCGCCGAAATCTTTCACACTCTGAAAGCCATTCTAAAAAAGAAAAACCTCGTTACTGCTGTCGGGGATGAAGGCGGATTTGCGCCCAATCTATCCTCAGACCAGGAAGCGATTGAACTTCTACTCGAAGCAATTGAAGCCGCAGGATATAAACCCCAAAAAGAAATCTCCATCGCTCTTGATTGCGCAGCTTCCGAGTTTTATAAAGAGGGTCAGTATTTAAAAAGGAGTCGAGAGGAACAAGTTGCCTATCTCGATTCTCTTGCCAGCAACTACCCGATTGATTCGATAGAAGATGGCATGGCTGAAAATGATTGGGAAGGGTGGAAACTACTCACTCAAAAATTAGGCAATCAAATCCAATTAGTTGGGGATGATCTCTTTGTGACGAATACAAAATTCTTGGAAAAAGGAATCAAGGAAGGGGTGGCAAATAGTATTCTCATCAAAGTGAATCAAATCGGCACCCTCACGGAAACTCTTAATTGTATTGAACTGGCCCATTCTCACGGCTTTACAACGATACTTTCTCACCGCTCTGGGGAAACTGAGGATACCACAATTGCT
>CAZXQV010000094.1:0-5119 GCA_964643195.1 uncultured bacterium
TCCAAAATGATGAACATTTTTACCGATAACGGCTTCACCACGCTGCAATTTTTGGACATATGAACAATAGTTGTGGAAAAATTGTTCATGAGTTAGCTCAATTTGAGCCGAGATCCTTCCTATCTCAAAAATGAGAAAGTCACCGAGGTGGTCGAGTAGCTCTTTCATTTCGACGCAGTCGAGCAGTGCAACGATTTTAATATACTTAGAAGCAAGCATCTTTCTTCTTCAAACAAAGATTTAAGAAAAGCAGACCGACACCGATCGAAATGAGCGCATCAGCAACATTAAAAAGAGGGAAGCTGTGTCCCCAGAACTTGAAGTGCAAGAAGTCGATTACAAAGCCATAAGCAAAGAAATCTATAATATTTCCAACAGCACCGGTCAAAATAAGAATAAGTGGTAGAGCGGGAGCATTCTTCCTGAAAAACAATAGATAGAAAAAGAGGATAGTGACAATGGCGATGCGAACGATTATTAAAACATTTTTTAAGTTCGCAAAAAGTCCCCAAGCGGCTCCCTTATTGAAGGTCAGACCGATGAAAAAATCGATCCCAAAAGAGCGGAAGATCGGAATTCCTTCGCCTCGAGGGTAACTCAAAATAGTTCTACTTAAGTCATGGAAAACATAATGCTTAGTCACAATATCTAGAGTGAGAAAGCCCAAGGCTAATAGAATGAATAATAGAGCTCGCTTCATAGGCGATTACTATAGCATACGAGCCTATCTCTCTAAAAGAAAAGATTGATTTTTGGTCAATTTTTCCTTCTCTTAGACTATTCGCTGAGCATCCCTTTTTCGAACTGCTCTTGGGCTTGCACCGTCATAGTGGCATAGGGAACAGCTTCCAACCTCTTTAAGGGAATCTCAGCACCTGAAATGTCACAAATGCCATAAGTTTCTTCTTGAATTTTCTCAAGAGCGCGGTCGATCTGTCTCAAAATCTCAAAATCATTGGAAGTGAGTTCTAAGCTGACACGACGGTCAAAGTCATCAGTCCCCTGATCTGCTTGGTGTTGAGAGTAGCCAGTTGCTTCATCCGGCTTTTTCACCTCTTTTGAGGTCCCTTCAAGTGTATGAGTGAGCTGCCTTTTCATATTGAGCAGCTGCTCTTTAAATGCTTCTACTTCCGCTTTTTTCAATCCCATCTTTTTTTCCCTCCGGAGTGACTGAGTGTATAGCCTCCATCAACTCTCCAATATCCTTAAAACGTCTATAAACACATGCAAATCGGATATACGCTATCGTATCCATACTTTTCAAATATTTCATTACAATTTCGCCGATTTCTTTTGAAGCTATCTCACGAGTAGGCATTTCCATTAGCTCGCTCGTGACTTTGGTCGCGATCATTTTGACCTGGTCATAACTCACGCTCGTATGGCGGCATGCGGCTTCTAAGCCACTAATCAGCTTCTGCTCGTTAAAGTCTTCATAGCAGCCATCTCTTTTTTTGACCTGAATGGTGAGTTCCATCATCTCGAAAGTTGTGAAGCGTCTATTACAACCAAGGCATTCCCGTCTTCTACGGATCGCATTGGCATCAACAGCGTTGCGTGAGTCAGTAACCTTTAACTCTTCACAGCCACAGTAAGGGCACTTCAATTAATACCTTCATTTTTAAGAGAGGTGGACTATAAGGAAAGCAAGTATTTTCCTAAAGAGAAAAGCGAGACATAAGTTTTTTGTTGGTTGAATTCATCTAACTACAAGGGCTATAGTGATCTCTATTTTAACCATATAGCCAATTCAGTTGAAAACTACAAATTTGGACTACGCCAAAGCTCCTGGGCGGGATCATTCCTAAGTCATTTAATATTAAAAACATTGAACGATTTAGGAGGAGTCAATCGCGGGGCTTTCGCCCAATCCAAATGGGTAATTTTCCACTGAATTGGCTATAACAACTTTGATTATTTCCATGTTTACAGGAATTGTTCGACAAAAAGGATGCATTGTTTCCATCGAAAAGGATAGCGTGATGCGCTATGGAGTAGCCTTTTCTGCGGAAGATCTCGAAATGGGGGCGAGGGTTGCGATTGATGGTTTCTGTCAAAGCGTAGTGGCTATAGATTTTGGTGTTATTTTTTTTGAAGCCATCAAAGAAACATGGGAGCGAACGACTCTTGATACACTCAATGTGGGCCAGAAGGTCAATGTAGAGCGTTCGGCCCGCCTTGGCGATGAAATTGGGGGCCATTTACTTTCTGGCCATATCTACTGTAAAGCAGAGATTGTTGCTATGGATGATAATATTTTTACTATCGATGTAGCAAAAAATGATTATTTATTTGAGAAGGGTTTTGTCGCCATCGATGGGATGAGCCTAACAGTTGTGAAGGTGATGGATCATGCTTTCACTGTGCATTTGATTCCTGAGACTTTAAAGTGGTTCAAAAAGGGTGTGGGTGATCTTGTTAATATCGAATTCGATTCTTTGACAATCGCAGCTGTTGAGACTGTGAAAAAGTATATAGCCGATGCATTTTGAATTGAATCACTCACCTTACGCACTTTTTCTCTCACCGAGAGGGATTGATGTGGTCAAGATACAACGATCACAAGGAAGGCCAACTCCTTGCGAGTTGATCAAGGAGTGATCGGCTGCAGCAATCCCTCTCGGTCAGAGAAAAAGTGCGTAAGGTGAGTGATTCAGCTATATAGTCGATTCAATCGATGTAAGCCCATTTGAAGTCGATTTGGAAAAATTCAGACACGCACTCACCATGCACACTCTCACGCTTCAAATAATTTCCTTTCAGACCGTAGAGAGGGATCATCGGCATCTCTTCTGCCAAAATCTCTTCAGCCTTCATCAAATGATGAGAATCTAAAGCGGATTTATACTCTTCATTTTTCCACTTACTCATGTCATTATCCAAAATGCCGTTCAGTATATGAAAAGGATCATTCCAAAGAGCTTTGATTTCGATGCCACCAAATTGGAATTTTCCCTGTGCCATCAAATCAAAATGATTTTTCCAATCCATCTCTTGCAAATGCACCTCAATCCCAAATGCCACCTTCCATTGTTCAACCAAATGACGCAAAACACTCTCACGATGGCGTCCGCTGCAATAAAAAAAATTAAGTTTAGGAAAATCAGAACGAACAAAACCAATTTCCCCTAAACCTTCACGGAAAAGTGCGCGTGCTCTATCAAGATCCCTATCTGGGAAGAGCGGCTTATCGGAGAGAGAGAGTTTGGCAGGCAAAATCGAGAAGCTAGGGGCTGCAAATTCATGAGGCATCAAGGAAGCAAGCTCTGCCCTGTCGATTGCACAAGCAAATGCTTGACGCAATTTTTTATGGTTGAATGGAAATTTCTGTGTATTGAAACAAATCGTATAGTTGCCTTGAAGTGGAAACTCCACACGTTTCGTCTTGATCGACTCCCTCATCCCTCTTAAGGGAAAGAGTCCCATAGGTCTACCAACAAAATCAAGTTCCCCATTTTTAAGCATCTGTATCTCATCTTGACCAGGTCCTAAGAGCGCGATTTCAATTTTATTCAGATTGACAGCATCAGCATTCCAATACTCTGGATTTTTCTCAAGAGTGATGGCTCGATTATGCTTCCATTCAACAAGACGGAAAGGACCATTAGAGACATAGTTTTCGCCAGCTTGATAAGCCCAGCCTGGATATTTACGATCGATCATGCTGTTAATCAAACTATAGCTCCAGTGCGCTGTAGCTTGCAAAAAATAGGGTGCGGGATGTTCTAATTCAACTAAGAGTGTACGCTCATCAAGCACTTGAATACCCACCTCATCGAGAGAGACTTTATTCTCTCTTGCAGCTTTAGCATTTTTGATCAGATAGAATGAAAGAGAAGATACGGCAGGAGATGAAATCGCCATTTTCCATGAATAATCAAAATCATGAGCTGTGACTTTGGCTCCATTCGACCACTTGCTGTCGCGTAAATGGAAAGTATATGTTTTGCAATCCGGTGAAATATCACAGCTCTGCGCTAGTGCCATGTGCGGCTTTCCATCACGACCGATACGTGTTAGTCCTTCGAAAAGCATTTTGAGGATGATATAAGATTGATCGGCCTTGGTAATACGTGGATCGAGCGTTGGATCATTGTCATGCAAAGAAAGATGGAGTATTTGAATATTGGCTCTCCTAGCACTCCAATCCTCCATTGCTTCTTCAACTTTTGAAGAGAAACTCATCTCACAACCAAACTGCGATGGCCGATAGAGAAAACCAAAGCAAAATGAACCATTCATTCGAATCTCGGAAAATGCTAATTCAAGCGAAGGAATCTCTAACTGATTGATTTTAGAAAGAAGCTCTGTTTTAAAAGACTCCTCTTCTGCACGCACAACCAAAATTAACGCCTCGTCATACTTGCGACAGGCAAGAAGATAAGAGCGATCCATCTCTTTTTCCATAAGTTCAAAAAAAGCTAAAAACCACTCTTTAACGATTGCTGCCGGCAAAATACTTTGCATGGCAATTGGGGTGATCGAATAGAAAAAATTCTCAAGAAAAAATTCATCATGAAGTTTCGGCATTAGCGAGATGAAATCCTCGAGACGTTCATTTTGTTTCAAAATTAGACCACCATTGTAATCTCTAACAGGACCAAGTGCCTTGACAAGGCGTCCTACAACCTCCTTACGGGCCGTATAGAGATTGACTGAACGATCTTTACGAAAAAACTGACTTTTGGGAAGTTGCAAGCGAAAAACAGTTGCCTCTTTGCAATAGTTTTTTCGCAAACGACCTACCTCATCCACTCTATCAGGGATATACAAAATATCAGGATTGGCTTCTGTAAATAATTTTTTTATAGAAGCGGCATCTTTTTTAACAAGACGCAAAACTACGACAGTGAAAAAGATATCAAACTGGGTTTGCTCCTCAAAACTAATAGTTGCTTGAGGGATATCCCGCACAGATTTGAGTTGATCACGCATTGATAATATATTGCGGTAGACCTCCTCTTCATTGCGCCGCATAAATGTCACAGGAACAAGTTGTTCCACGCAACCCTTAAGCTCCATTGGTAATTTTTCCTGTAAAAGGCGAATCTCATCAAGGGTGAATGCTCCTCCTTCTTTCTCAACTTCCAAATAGACCAAATGGACTTGGAGTTTCTTA
>CAZXQV010000095.1:0-5118 GCA_964643195.1 uncultured bacterium
TACTTATTGTACAGAACAGAGCACGCTTTGAAGGCTATCTCTAAGAAATTGACTACGTAGAAGGCAGCCTTCAACGCGTGCTCTGATCTGTACAATATGCGAAGATTCAGCAACGCCTACATATTTGAAATCAGCGGGTATGGGAAGGCGTTCGACAGTGACAACTTTGAAAGGATCGAGTTGAGTGGGTGGAGGTTTTTTTGGCGATATACCTGATAGAAGCTATAAGATTTGAAGGCTTATCGGTAAGTTGTTATATCAAATTTTTTCTGATATTGTCAAACAAACATCGCTACTACATCACTCACTCTTCGATAGAGAAAAAGTGCGTAAGGTGAGTGATTCAGCTATATCTAGAGCGAAGGAAACTGAGCGAGTAGCTTCTTCACTTTTGCTGCATTAGAGCTCTCATTCAGGCAATCTACAACGGAAAAAAAGCGCTCATTCAATAGCAGTAGATTGCAATGTTCATTATAAGGCTCTATGATAGCTGCTCTATCTGCCATCCACTTGATTGTTTCAACAAATCACCAAGCTCTTTGGCCGCTAGAGCCACTTTCTCATGCCTCTTAGCCGGCTTTTGTTTGCATTTTGACAAAGTAAAGACAATCAAAGAGATCGCTGCCATCGTGAAGCCAAAAGGCATCGTTATGATTGGCCAGCGATGCTTAAAATAAATTTTATTACTCGCAGAGAGGTTCAAATAGGCAGCCCCCAGAGCAAGTAGGCTTATCCCTACTACCCCAGCTACAAACAAGCCTAAATAAAAACTTTTTGGGTAGTTTTTTGATAATGCTGAAATCATTGAACAACTTTAATATTTTCTCTATTTAATTAAAATTAAAATACTTATTTGACAAATCTATCCCAAGCGCCATAGGTCTCAGTGATTTTTCTCCCCTTCAAGATGGAGAGTAGAGCCACGATAACCCCAATGATCACAGCGAGGCTGATCTGAAGAGCACCACCCCATACGATAGCGACCACTGCCAGCCATACCATGAGGAGGATATTCATAAAACGGATGATACGAAGCACTTCAGCCCAGGCGATGATTGAGAAAACCACAGTCAACGCTCCAATGACGTCTGCGTTATTGGAAAGAGTGCTGCTAAAGCCCATGACCTTATTCCCAAAAAGGAGCCAAGCACCTAAGAGCGCTGTTATTAATAGGTTCCAAGGAATTGTTGCTCCCCAGGTCATCGCTCTGAAAAATGAGCCAAATCCTGCAGTCACAACAGGTGTTCTACGATCTGGTTCATCTCCAGCATAATCGGACCCTTTGAAAAAGGTTCTCCAAAAGGGCTTGCCCTCCTTTTTGGATTGATGCAGATATTGGCAGACTGCGATCACCTCATCTACCTCAAGAGCCAGCATGATCAACATGCAGCAGGCAATCATCAAACAGAGGAAACACCAAGCACCCACTATAATCGGCTGCATCATGACAAGCAAAATCGAAACAAAGCCTAGAGGTACCACAAGGAAACCAAATGCAACGACAAGCCAAGGCATGGTGTGCCAGCGCCTCACGCCTCCCTTAGCTCCCATAATTGCTTCGAGTGAATAGGCTAAAGCGCCAAGTCCCGCATCTGGCACAGGGAAGTTATGAGCCACCATCGAAGTGATCACCTTCTCAGTTCCATCTCCTCCCATTGGACTCCAAACATAATCTGTATAATGAAGTTGATAAGCAGCGAGATAGCGCGCCACAAACCAGCCCACCATTCCAAAGAAAATCACAGGCACCCTCTGCTGCCAAGAAGAAGGATTGTAGCTCCATCCTTTTGGAATTTGAGGACCAATCTCAAACTCTCTCGGTCTTATCGGGACTAAGACGCAGAAGGCGATCGCCAAAATGCCGATCAAGGTGTCATTGACATAGATCACCGGCTCTTTTGCCCAAAAAAGGAGCGGAGCTAGTTGAAGCCAGACACCTACAGCACAACCGCCCCAAATCCAGTGGCGGCAGCGATAAAACATAGAAAGCAATCCGAAAAAGATGAGAGCAATGCCGCTGAATAAATCGCTCCAACCAAGCGGCTGACCATTACCGTAGCCGAAGCTTTCTGGAGAAGAAAGCAGCCAGAGCCCAAGAAAAACCGTTCCAAAGCGCGTCCACATCATTTTGTTGTGAAAGGCTTTCTCTATATCAGCGCGAGCAACATTTCCCATGTTTCTTTACCTTTTTGGAACGAAAAATTCCATGCCGTTTGTACCAGCTATCTGGATTCTTTTTTAGATTTTCAACCATCGCAGGCAGGGTCCTGCGTAAATTGTGCTTTGGCTCCCAACCTAGAATTTTGCGGGACTTGTCCATTGAGAACTCGTAATTATCATCGGCAAGATCTACCATCCACGGCTTAATAAAAGGCTTAGGACCAAAAGGGTTGAGGTTCTGCACAAATGCTCCCATCCGAGCGAACCACTTGGGAACATAGACCATTGGATAATGCTTACTGCCATGAACCAATTGACCAATCGCTGTCTGCAAATCACGGTAAGAGATAGAATCCTCTTCACAGCAAAGTAGAGTGAGATCTTTAGGAACTTCTTTGCGTTTTTCAATAAGGAGCATGATCTGATCCATCAAATCTTCAAAATGGGTGTAAGGCACCCCATTATTCTGGTTGCCCGGGAAGACCACACTTGCTAGTTGATGCTCATAGATCCGCGCAATATGTTGAGAAATAGGCACACAGTTACATTCTTCATCATAGCAGCCGCCGATTCTGATGATCACAGTAGGGATATTACCCTTGATTTTGTGGATCAGATGTTCTGTACGTGTTTTCGACGCCGGATAATGCCACTTACCGCCGATTGGAGACTCCTCATTCTGAATCACTCCCCGCTTCGATGGATTATGTACCAGCATCGTGCTTGTGAAAATAAACTGCTCGACTTCAAATTTCTTCGCTTCATCAAAAAGACGGCGGGTTCCTTGCACAGTGATTTTTTCATAAAGCTCTAAATTTTCGCCTGTAAAACTATAAAATGCAGCGAGATGAACGATGGAAGCGATCTTGTTGCCATACGCATAGCGCACGCGATCAAATGCTTGTTTTACACTCTCATCTGATGAGAGGTCGACAAAGACAAACTCCATCTCGGGAAAGGGAGAACTGACGCCGACGAAATCCATTCCGATCGGTTGATATTCACTCTTTAATCTTTCAATCACACGTGTGCCGATACGGCCTGAACTACCCGTAACAATAACGACTTTTTTTTGACTCATGGCTTCATCATATCAGTTATCGAAATAATGATATAATTATTTTTTACATAATTTAGAATGAGATTATATAATGATATCATATATATTAAGGAGGAAAAATGAGCGAGCTAAAGGATCCAGAAAATAACAAAGAACTCTTTAAAAAAGATGAGCTTTGTATCAACACAATCAGAACATTAGCGATGGATGCTGTTCAAGCTGCAAAGTCGGGACACCCAGGAACTCCTATGGGTCTGGCTCCTATTGCTTACTGCCTCTGGCAGCGCTTTTTACGTTTTGATCCGATGGATCCGATATGGCCCAATCGCGACCGTTTCGTCCTTTCTGGTGGACATGCCTCGATGCTTCTCTATTCCCTTTTACATCTCAGCGGTGTTCAAGCTGTTAATGCAAAATACGAACAAATCGGCAAGCCATCCGTGACGCTCGATGACATCAAACATTTTCGTCAGCTAGATAGCAGATGTCCAGGCCATCCGGAATACCGCTGGACTTCGGGTGTTGAGACAACAACAGGTCCTCTGGGACAAGGTGTGGCCAATAGCGTAGGCATGGCTATTGCCAGTGCTTGGATGGCTGCCCATTTCAATCGCCCTGGTTTTGAGATGATCAACTACAATGTCTTTGTCACTTGTGGTGATGGGGATATGATGGAAGGAGTAGCGAGTGAAGCAGCTTCTCTCGCTGGCCACCTGCGTCTTTCTAACCTCTGCTGGATCTATGACAACAATCACATCACGATCGAAGGATCGACTGAGCTCGCTTTTACAGAAGACATTGCAGCCAGATTCATGAGTTATGGTTGGAATGTATTGAGAGTGAGTGATGTGAATGACCTCAACTTAGTCAATAAGGCATTCGACATCTTTCTGCACACCAACGATCGTCCCACTTTCATCATCGCTGACACACACATCGGTTATGGCTCTCCGCACAAACAGGATTCGAGCGCAGCTCATGGAGAACCACTTGGAGAGGAAGAGATTCGTTTGACCAAGCGCAACTATAGCTGGCCGGAAGATAAGCATTTCTATGTACCACCTGGGGTCTATGAACATTTCAAGGAAGGAATCGGTAGCCGCGGACGCCAGCAGCGCGATGCGTGGATGACACTTTTTGAAGAGTATAAGAAGCAGTATCCAGAACTTGCTGACCATCTCTATAAGATGCAACATAGAGAGCTTCCAGAGGGTTGGGATAGTGGTTTGAAAGCATTTCCTACAGATGCCAAGGGTATGGCAACGCGTGCTTCTAATGGGAAGGTACTCAATGCAATCGCTCAGCATCTTCCTTGGCTAATCGGTGGTGCAGCGGATTTGGCTCCTTCTACCAAAACGCATCTGGAAAATATGCCTGACTTTTCTGCAGAGCATTATGAAGGACGCAATTTCCATTTCGGCATCCGCGAACATGCGATGGGTTCTATTCTTAATGGCTTAGCACTCTCTAAAATCCGCCCATTTGGCGCTGGCTTTTTCATTTTTAGCGACTACCTCCGCCCGACTATTCGCCTCGCAGCTATCATGGAAATTCCTGTGATCTATATTTTTACACATGACTCTATCGGAGTTGGCGAAGATGGCCCGACTCACCAACCTGTTGAGCAGCTAGCCTCACTCCGGGCAATTCCTGGGGTGACGACGATTCGTCCTTGTGACGCCAATGAGGTTGTTGAGATGTGGCGTTATACAATAGAGGATCAACACACACCAACGATTATGGTGCTCTCACGTCAAGACCTTCCGACGCTTGACCGTTCTAAATATGGTGCAGCAAGTGGCCTTGCAAAGGGTGCTTATATCTTGTCAGATGCTCCCAACGGTCAACCTGATCTGATTTTCATCGGAACTGGAAGCGAAGTGCATCTTTGCCTGAGT
>CAZXQV010000096.1:0-5089 GCA_964643195.1 uncultured bacterium
CTCCAGACATCTGATCTGCCGCTATGAGAAATTTCTCTAGCTTGTCGGCCGTTTCGAAAAAACCCTCCAAAAGAGTATCACTCTCTGGATAAATAGGATCAGGACGCCCCTTTTCTTTTCCCCAAAGACTTTTGATCTCTTCTTTCTCTTCTTCAACAACTACATCTTCTTTGATGTGAGCTGCATAGACCATCACGTTCTGAATCGTTGAGAGTTCCGTAGAGTTGATCTCTGTCACTCCAAACTGCTCACGCAAGATGATAGCAACCTGCGATTTATCCAAAGAATCAAGACCTAAATCTTGAGCCAATTCCATCTCCGGTGAGAGATGCTCCAAGGGGATCTGCATCAATGCTGAAATCTCTTGCAATACACGCTCTTGTATCTCTTGTGGTACATGATCGAGAGAAATTTTGCGCTCTTTGGGCTGTTCCACAATTTGCGGTAATTGCTTTTTCCAAAAAGAAAATGAGATAAGCTTTAATTCTTCCGGCCCTCTTTGATTAAACCACTCTTCTAAATACTTATTAATCTCAAGCTTACTACCCTTCCTTGGAAATTCCTCACTCGCTTCTTCCAATTCAATTAGAATTTTGCGACGTGGGGTGAAAAAAATCAGATTTTTAAGGACTGATTTTATTCCAAATAGCATGGTTTGAACCATATCAGGTCGTTTCCCTGTGATCGCTTTTGAAAAGCTGCTCCCCCAAAGTCCTGTCGTTCGAACCAGAATAATTTTAACATCTGGTAGGCGCTGCACAAGTTCGTAGACCCCACTTGCAGCTCCAACCCTTTCTTCGGCTGTAACTTTGAGAAGACCAGCAGGATAAACTAAAACATTACCACCCTCTCGAATTAGAGATGAAACAGCCTGATAAGTCTTCTCAATACGCCTCTTTTTGAAACTGTTAGAGCTTAAATCAAAGCCAGGAATCGGTATGGTTTTAGCTTTTTTGACAAACCAGCGCAATATAGGGATATGAAAAACAAAGTCAGCGGCAATAGGCCTTATCTGAAAACGATCGAGCAGATGAATGAGAAGAATAACAGGATCTATCTCAGCTGGATGATTGGCCAAAAATAGGAGCCCGCGACTGGACTTCAATTCTTTGAGTCCCTTCACCTCAACGCGATAGCGCAATGCTAATACGACACGTAAGCAAAATAAGACAAAACGCTGCACCTTCGTATACTAAACAATTTTGGAATGAAAGACAATCTCTTCCGTACGCTTGCCAATCCCATGCTCTTGGTTGTAGGCAGAAAGCCCATCAGCAACACGGTTTGTCGCTAATTTTTTCTCATCTGAAAGTTTGAAAATCTTCAATAGCACATTGTAAATATGGTTAACTTTGTCACGAGCAATCGCAGGATGATAGCCTTCTTGAGTGATTTCAACTGAAACATTCAACAGACCGCCTGCATTGATGACGTAATCAGGAGCATAGAGAATCCCTCTGTTATAGAGGGCATCCCCATCTTCTTCAGTAAGAAGTTGATTGTTAGCAGCCCCAGCAACAGCTTTACATTTTAACTCTGCAATGCTCTTTTTGTCGAGAATTCCACCCATTGCACAAGGTGCAAGAATATCGCACTCTACACTCAGAATTTCAGCAGGCGAAACTGCTTCAGCACCAAAATTTTTGCAAGCAGCTGCGACTAGAGCTTCGTTGATATCAGCAACAACCAAAGAAGCCCCTTCCCAAAAGAGCAATCTTGCGAGTTCCATACCGACTGAACCAAGCCCCTGAATCGCCACTTTTTTCCCACACACAGATGTAGAACCAAAGACTTGTTGACAAACAGCGCGTATGCCACAGAAAGTTCCCCAGGCTGTGTAAATCGCTGGATTACCACTTGTTTGAGGCAAACCGACGACATGAGGAGTGGCTCTATTGATCAAAGCCACATCATCTACACTCATACCTACGTCTTCAGCGCAAATATAAGCGCCTTCTAAAAAATTCACTGCATCAGCAAGGGCCAAAAGCAATTCTTCAGATTTTTGACCCGAATGGATAAGAACAGCTTTACCACCACCTGTTCCAGTTTCGGCAATAGCCGCTTTGTTCGTCATTCCTTCTGCAAGGCGGCAAACATCTGTCAATGCTTCTTCAAAAGATTTATAAGGAAATACACGGATGCCGCCGAGAGCAGGACCCAGCTTTGTGCTATGCAGAGCGATGATGGCGTGCAATCCCACGTTCGCCTCTTTAATCTCAAGGACTTTTTCAAAGCCCTCAACTTCGATTTCTGTGACTTGAAGCTCTGAAATTTTTCCCATACAATTCTCCTATTAAAGAGAGCATTATCTCATATTTTTTAGATCAGGTCAATGCTATAGACTAATAAATCTCCATCTCCTAAACTCCTTTCATATGAGCTACGAATCCTACTTAGAATATCTTAATCTTTTTTCGAGATCTCACCCCTGGCATGGAGTAGATATCGGTGAGAAATCACCGAAAGAGATCCACTGCTATATAGAAATTGTCCCAACAGATACCGTAAAATTTGAACTTGATAAAGAGAGCGGTCTTTTGAAATTAGACCGTCCTCAAAAATATTCTAATAATTGCCCCTGCCTTTATGGTTTGATTCCGCAAACTTATGCTGGTACAAAAGTAGGAGCTTACTGTTCTGAAAAGACAGGGAGAAGTGGCATTCGTGGAGACGATGATCCTTTGGATATCTGTGTTCTTACAGAAAGACCCATTTTGCGTGGAGACATCCTAGTCACAGCAATTCCTATCGGTGGAATTAGAGCGATCGATGGCAAAGAGGCTGATGATAAGATTATTGCGGTATTGAAGGATGATCTCGTCTATAAGGACATCCGAGACATTGGTGATTGCCCCGAAAATCTGCTTGATCGTTTGGTTCACTACTTTTTGACTTATAAAGAATCGCCTAAAAGTTTGCGGGGCCAAGAGCCACAATTAGAAATCGTGGATATTTACAATCGAAAAGAGGCAGAAGAGGTGATCCGTCGCGCTCAAGAAGATTATAACGATCGTTTTGAAGGTGTTGCTGAGCACCTCAAGAAAATGAGGAAGAAAGTTTTCTAACAAGCTTTTTGCATTCTGGAAAAGTAGCAAGAGCTTCAGCTTCGTTCCAATTAAGCCAACGCGCATCTGCAATTTCCTCCTCTTGAAGTTTTAGCTCCCCGCTCACTTCTGCTAGAAAATATGTGACTGTTTTCTCTTTTCCATCAAAGAGATAGTTCTCTTTGAATGTTTCACCGAGCAAGCAGAGAACCACAAGCCCTGTCTCTTCGGTAAGCTCCCTTTTTGCAGCAGCCAGGGCTGTTTCGCCCTCTTCAGCACGACCTTTTGGAAAAGCCCAATGCCCTTTTTGGTGTTTCACCAACAAGACTTTATCATCTTTGACTGGAATGATTCCAAACGCTTGAATTTTATTTTTGGTTGTTGGGAATGTCATAGAAATGACTCTATCACAAATCTTTTCTTTATTCATGAATTTGTTTTCTCGGTTTGGCAGTAGAATTTTTGCACGTTATAGTCGATTGAGCTCCGGAGTTCTGACAGTTTCTAGATCACGCTCAGATGACTCTTCAGCAGCTTCTGTCTTCGTGATTTTATCAAACTTACGGCCAAGGGCCACAGCACTGATAATCGATGCCCCGAGGGTCACCACTAAGATAGAGGCAATGATAGGAGAACAGGCACCAATGCTACCAAAAGAGAGTAGCAGCCCTTGATAAAGCAGCGAAGAGCCCGATTTACCCACTCCAGCACCAAGGCCATCGATCGCTGTTTTCCCCTTCTGTCTTTCGTCAGCTGTCAAAGGCAGGAAGGCGAGCTCTTTGGTCGCATCGAAGAGGGAATACTTACCAGCTTTGGTCAGCATGTTTTGCCAAGAGCCGATATAAACTGTAAGAGCTAGCGGTGAAAGACTTAGAGCTGTAGCGATGCCGCCCAACCAACCATCACCTAAAAAGTAGAAGCTGAAAAAAGCAACCCCCATGATTGTCATGATAAGCGGGGTGACAAGCGCCACTATCGTCCAACCAAAGCGGTGAAGCAAAGCTGAGAAAAGAAGAGCTCCCAATAATGAGAAGACCCCTGTGCCGAAGCTAATCATATACATATGAGAGAGCATCTCGGAGGGGTCTTGAAAAAAAATTTTCAGCTGTTGCTTCCATAAAACATCGGTAAAGTTGATCGAGATGCTATAACAGACAACAATGAGAGCCAAACAGCATAGGTAAGGAGATCTAGCGATCGTAGCGATGCTTCTTTTCAAAGAGAGCTTGCTTTTACGCTTAGTAAGAGGGCAGAGCTTTTCTTCTGTTGTCTTGAACCAGCGGAAAGAAGTTTTCAACGAGTGACGGCTGACTGCCCAAAAAAGAGGAAAGCAGATCAATCCACAGCCCGTCACTAGCAAAATCAATTTAATCAGGTTGCTGTGGAAAGCATCTTTGGCAAAACCAATCGGTAGACCGAGAGATTGGGTCATATAGAAAGCAAGGGCGCCAGCAAGGATAGGAGAAAGGTTTGAGCCGAGATTGATGATTCCGTAGGTACGCTTCGCTTCGCGTACGCTAAAAATATCATTAGCAAATCCCCAGAAAATGACTCCTAGTAGAAGAATGGACCAGAGTTCAGCTATCACGTAAAACATGCTCACCGGCCAGCAGCAAATCATAGCTACAAGCCCCCTAGATCCTGAAGGCAAGAAAGAGAAAAGAGCAGGATCAAACTTCAGAATATCTAGTTTCGCATAGAGAAAGAATGTGAAAAAAAGGAAGTAAAAAAGAAAACCTCCAATCACAAGATAGAAAACTGCTTCTTTCGTAAAAACTCTAGATAGCCTGGTATAAACCCAGTTAGCGATAAAGACGGCGGGTAGAATGCCCCACACTTTCAAAAAAGGAATTATCTCTGCACCAAATTCATTTTCACTTAAAACAAGAGTGTCTTTGATATTGCGAAGAACAGAATAGGCTGTGCAAGTAAAGAAAAGAAGGGAAAAACAAAGAAATACTTTTCTTATTTCCGACCGTTCAACCGACCAGATGGCTGATCCGAGCTTTTTAAAAAGGCTAATCACCCAACCCCTTACTACA